>NZ_BAAGTT010000033.1:0-252633 GCF_054781775.1 Spirosoma areae
TCATCAGCGTCGGTTAAGGGTGGATTATGAACGTTCGGTAAAGGTCTCCGAAGCGATGATCCAACTGGCAATGATTCGTATTATGATTCGACGTTTTTAATTTTTAGACAGCCTCTTAGAATACTGAACTTTTTTGACATATAGTTGAACCCCATAGACATGGGGCGGCTTTTTTATTGTCTCAATTTTGTCATATCATTTACACCTAAAATCTTCAGACATGAAAAAGTTACTATCCTCGCTGATGGCACTTGCTATTACTCTGGCAATTTCCTGCAACACCGACCATAGAGTTCCTAACCCAAATTCCGCTGAAACCAGCACCTATACATCGGAAGTAGCGCTGAAGTGGATGGATATGCAGTTGCGTTTATTTAGAACCAACCCCACCTTCATCGGTGGTTTTCCACCGCACCGTTTCATGGGCTATACCGCCATCGCCTTATACGAATCGGTGGTTCAGGGTATGCCCGCTTATCAAACCCTTGCCGGGCAGCTAACCAATATCCCGCCATGCCGCAAATTTCCGCTCAGGATACCTATCACTGGCCTACCTGTGCCAATGCAGCACTGGCCGCCATGAACCGAAATTTTTTCGTAACCACCACCGATGCCAATAAAGCCGCGATAGACTCATTGGAAAATGCCTTTACTGCTACCTATCAAACGCAGATTAACGATACAGGTACGTTTAACCGGTCTGTTGCCTTCGGTAAAGCGGTGGCTCAATTAATTTTTGACTGGTCAAAAGCAGATGGGGCTTCCAGTGCCAATGCCGCTTATGGGCCACCCGTTGGGCCTGGTCTCTGGGTGCCAACCCCGCCCGCCAATGCCGCACCGTTCGGGCCTTATTGGGGAAATAATCGCCTGCTGTTTCCGAACAGCCTTAATGGATCTGCTCCACAAGCACCACCTGCTTATTCGACGGATACGGCTTCGGAGTATTATAAGATGATGAAAGAAGTATATGATGTGTCCCAAGCGCTTACACCTGAACAAACAGCTATCGGTCTGTATTACCGGGATAATCCTGGCTTCGGTGGAGGGCATTATTTATCGCTTATCAGGCAAATAGTATCACAACAAAACCGCAGTTTAGATTTCTCGGCTTATTTATATGCTAAGGCAGGAATAGCCGTGGTAGATGCGGCCATTGGTACCTTCAAAAGCAAATACCAGTACAATCAGGAGCGTCCCATAACATACATAAGGAATGTACTGGGGTATTCGTCGTGGAATGCATTGTTTGCCACTCCTAATTTTCCCGATTTCCCTTCGGCACATTCGGTCATATCGGGTGCTTTTGCGGAAGTATTGAAAAAGGATTTAGGCAACAATTATCAATTTACCAATCATGCCTACGACTATTTAGGTATGGCTCCCCGTACCTATAGTTCTTTAGATGCTATGGCAACAGAAATAGGATTATCGAGATTGTATGCTGGCATCCATAATCGGATAGCCATTGATAGAGGCACTACAATGGGCAATAAGATTGGACAAAATATTAATAATGGGGTTAAATTTTTGAAATAAATTAGTAGCCTTTTCAACAAGTCCGCTCGTCAGAATATGGGGATTGCGGACTTGTTTAGATTCCTCGCCTGGCTGCTTACAAATTATGAACTGTTTATATAGCCCTTTGTATAAGTAAATATAGAGACCTTAAACAGGCTCAAAGTAAATTTAGTACAGCTTTTAAATTATTCAATTTTTATTGTTCAGTTAATCAAACTGGTTCACGATACTCTCGATCATTCGGTTGCTGACGTGCGTGTACTATCACGTTTTTGAGCAGATAGAGAAACTGAGCAAATTTACTCACGGTTGGATATGGCTGATTTCACTTCCAGCCCGCTCAACAGGCAAAAGTTGAAACCTCTAAACTATTTATAACCCTCAACAACCAGTGCACAAAGTTTTTTCGTACCTTTGCGGCCACGTTTTACGAGGGGGATGCGTCCCCCATCAAAACCAAACAAGCACAAATGGCTGTTAAAATTCGTTTAGCGCGTCGTGGACGCAAAAAAATGGCGATGTATGACATCGTGGTAGCTGAGTCAACCTCGCCACGCGATGGCCGATTTATCGAAAAAATCGGTTCGTACAACCCCAACACCGACCCTTCGACGGTCGTATTGAAGTCGGAACGGGCCGTTCACTGGCTCATGGTAGGCGCTCAGCCGACCGATACCGCGCGTTCGGTATTGTCGCACGAAGGCATCATGTATCGCAAACACCTGCAGGTGGGTGTCAACAAAGGCGCTATCTCGCAGGAGCAGGCCGATGAGAAATTCACGACCTGGCAGGAAGGAAAGCAGAACCGCAAAGCCGACACGGCCGACACCAAAACGCAGACCAAAGAGCAGGCTCGTGCCGCTCGTCTGGAAGCGGAGAAAAAGGTGAACGAAGCCCGCGCTGAAGCAATTTCTAAGAAAAACAAAGTAGAAGAGCCCGTAACGGAAGTTGCAGCCCTGGTAGTTGAGACTCCGGTAGTTGATGAAACTCCCGTAGCAGAAGCTGCTGTGGCTGAAGAAACGGCTCCGGTTGTTGACGAAACGCCGGTTGTTGACGAAACGCCCGCAACGGAGGCTGTTGCCCCGGTTGCCGAAGTAGCGGCTCCGGCCGTTGATAAAACGCCGGTACCTGAAACAACCGCTGAGGCTGTTGACGAAACGCCGGTAGCAGACGTTGCACCGGTAGAAACGCCGGTTGCTGAGGAAGCTCCTGCTGTGGAAACTGCACCCATCGCTGAAATGCCGGTTGCTGAAGAAACGCCAGTTGTTGACGATGCTCCCGCAACGGAGGCTCCTGTTGCTGAAGCAACTACGGACGAAAAACCTAAAACGAACGCTCCGGTTGCGGAATAGTTTTTCGCTTTAATTTGTTGAAAAGAGCCTGTTCGTTTCTGGACAGGCTCATTTTGTTTACGATTTATGAAACGGTCCGCCGTTGCGGTACGAAGTACGATCTGATGGTACGGTACTAAATCGTAAACTGTAAATCGTAAATACATTGACCAAAGACGATTGTTATCAGGTAGGCCATATCACCAAAACGCATGGCGTTAGTGGTGAGTTAGTGCTTTTTTTAGATGTGGATAATTCCGCCGAATACGCTGACCTCGAATCCGTGTTGCTGGAGGTAAGAGGAGAGTTGATTCCATACTTCATCGAGTCTATCGCCATCGTGAAAGGTAGTCGCGCTATCATCGCGTTCGAGGATGTGGACACCATCGAGCAGGCCGAACGACTCATCAACTGCGGGGCTTTCCTGCCCTTGGCTGAGTTAGAACCCATAACCGACGAAACCCGATTTTATTTTCACGAAATTGTTGGCTATCAGGTTATTGATGCCGAAGCGGGCGAACTGGGCATTGTTCGGGGCGTGTATGCCATGAACGCGCAGGACCTCATTGCGATGGATTATCAGGGCAAAGAAGTGCTGATACCCATCAACAGCGATATTGTCAGAACAATTGATCGCGCCAGCCAGAAACTTAACGTCGCCCTGCCCGATGGCCTGCTGGCGATTTATATGGCAGACGACAAGGAGAAGCCAGAAACAGACGGCGACGAAGCTGACCACAGCCCAGACGATACGGATGAGAATTGACATCATTACCTGTCTGCCACGTCTGTTAGACAGTTTTTTCGCTCACTCTATTCTACAACGGGCGCAGCAGGGCGGCTATGTGGAGGTAGTAGTGCATGACCTGCGCGACTTCACCGCCGACAAACACCGGCGCGTCGATGATTACGCCTTTGGTGGGGGCGCGGGGATGGTCATGCAAATCGAGCCAATTGCCCGCTGCATCCGTTCGTTGCAGGCCGAACGGGTTTACGATGAGGTGATTTACATGACGCCCGACGGTGTGCGATTGAATCAGCAAACCACTAATGCCCTCTCCTTACGGCAGAACCTGATAATTCTCTGCGGGCATTACAAAGGCGTTGACGAGCGCGTTCGGGAACTGTTCATCACCAAAGAAATCAGCATCGGCGACTACGTGCTGAGTGGGGGTGAACTGGCAGCCTGTGTGCTGGCTGATGCGATTATCCGTCTCTTGCCCGGCGTATTGAACGACGAAACCTCAGCCCTGACCGACTCGTTTCAGGATAATCTGCTGGCCCCGCCCGTGTACAGCCGCCCGGCCGAATTTGAAGGCCACCGCGTACCCGACATTCTTCTGTCGGGTCATGAAGCCAACATTGACGAGTGGCGTCACGAACAGGCGCTCGAACGGACGCGAACGCGACGGCCGGATTTGCTGGACGAGTAGCCGTTGGTTTCTTATTGCGGATTTGAACTCACTATTTCGCAGTCGCAGCGTTTTGTGCCCGCCGGAAGCGTAACGGGCTTGTCGAAGGCACTTTTGGGGGCCAGCGTTCGGGTAAATGTGGTGTATTTTTCCTTGAGCACATTCCCCGCTTCGTCGAACGCGGTAACTTTTACGGACACGTCGCTGTGGGAACGGGACGACAGATTCCGGACCTCTACATCGACCGTTGAGGTGACCAGCACATTGGCTAATTCGGTACAGTCAACGGCCAAATCAATTGTTTGTGGGGAAAACGACGTATGGTTTCGCTTCGAAACGACGTAAAGCACACCCCCCACAACGACGAGTATAAGCAACAAAAGTCTTAGTAACGATTTCATAATCAGGGGTTACCGGTTTCTTTTTGTAATTCCTCCGCTTCCCGTTCCCGACGCTTTTGTTCGCGCCGTTCCTGCCGGAGTTGTTTGCGGGTTTTGACCGTATCAGCCGGGGCCTGTTCGCGGGCGGGTACCTGAACGGGGTCGGATTGTTGAACTGGCTGTTCAGCTTCGGTTCGTTTTTCGTCGGCTTTCTTACCGTTAAACAGCCGCCGGAAAAAATTGCCGATGCCGGTGCCTTCGTCGTTGTCAACGTCGTCGCCGGGTTCGGTCATCAAGCTATCCGATTGAAACAGCGTGTCGATCGGGGCCACCTCCTGGCGCAACCCTTCGCGCAGCCGAACATCATAGAAGCCATACGCGCCCGAATCGGGCGTTGTCAGGCCGCGCCGGGCCATAATGCGGCCAATCAGTTTGAAGTAGCCCCGCACATTACGAGTCTGGAGCGTTCCGCCGGGAATGAACCAGTCGAGTGCCCGTTTGGGACGGGGGACCACGAAGGCCAGAAAAATACTCTCACCCAGGTTGAGGTTAGCCGGGCTTTTGGCAAAATAATACCGGGATGCCTCCCCAATGCCGTAGACGTTGCGGCCCCACTCGATGATGTTCAGATAAACCTCATACATCCGGCTTTTGGAAACGATATGCTGGTTTTCGATCAACCAGACGATGAGGATTTCCTCGACCTTGCGCGACAGGGTTTTGTTGCGGTTCAGAAATGCATTTTTAACCAACTGCATCGACACCGTACTGGCACCCCGTTTAAAGGATTTCTCCTTGAAATTGGTAGCGATAGATACCCGGAATGCTTTTTCGTTGAAGCCTTTATGCGTAAAGAAATTATAATCTTCCGAGGTTAGCAGCGCATTCCGTAGATCGGGCGAAATCTGATTCAGGGGGGTGTAGTCGGGGTTTTCGGGGCCAACGACGATGTCGCGAACGGGTTTGCCTTTTTCGTAGGGTGTGTACACGAATGGCTGGTTGATGGCGGCAAAATCGGTTTGTCCCATTTTCAGAATTCGGAAGCCGTCGGCTGTCAGGCCCGAGTTGAATTTAACTGAGTCGGGCAGCGAGGTGTCTAACTGAAACGCCAGGTCATACCGGAGTTTACCCACTACCTGCATGCCTTCGAGCGACTCGAACAACCCGTGCGGAAACGAGTTGAACAGGGCCTGGGCATTCATCGGGTCCGTGTGCAGTTGCAACTCATACATTTTCGTCGGCTTGAGGGTATATTTCACAAAAGGCCTGGCGCTGACTTCACCTAAGCGCAGGACCGACGAACTATCGATGCCGATGTAATTTTCGCCTACAAACAGATTCGCTTCCATCGAAGCCCGTGGCACCAGTACGTCAGTTCGGGCAATGGCGGGGTGATTGATTCGTAAATTTTTAACCGAACCGGCCCCTTCGAGCCGAAACTCACCACCTGATCGGTCTACATCCCGAAGTTCGGCCCGGAGGGTGTCGGCCTGCACCTTAAGCTTGTACTTTTTCTGGATGTAGGGCACTTCAATCGGTTTGGATTGGCCATTCTGCCCTTCTGCATACAAGGCCAGATTATATTCGCGGTCGCTGGGGTCGGCCGTACCTGTTATGTGCCAGGTTGCCTGATTGCCATTCAGTTTAATGGTCGAGGATACCGCTTCGTCGCTAATAACTGCCGTTTGGGTCAGCAGGCTTACTGTATCGGTATTGTCCAAGGCTCTGAACTCCAGATTGCTGATATTCAGGTCGTCGGGAATTTTGGACAGAATATTGTCAATCAGATTCTCGGTTAAGTCGGCGAGATTGGTTCGCTGGTTTGTTTCGGAAGCCGGGTCTGACACCACCACCGTCGCGTCGCGTTTACGGTGGAGCAGAAAGTCGATATTTGTCAGTGAATCATGCTTAACGACCTGAATCAGCCCGTTTTCGAGCCTCATACCCGACAGCCCGATTTCTCCCGCCAGCAACGGCCAGAACCTGACCGCCAGTTCAACCCGCTGAATACGGGCCAGGCTATCGCGTTTGGCAGGCACCACCGAAATGTCGGTAAAAGCCAGCGAACTAAGACCCGTAAATTTTGCCGAACCAATCCGAACATCGAGATCATAGTCTCGTTTGGCGATGCGGATGCCTTTGGCCAGGGCGGTTTGCAACAAGGTTTCCCGTTTGGAATAAGCAATGCCTACACCCACCAGCGCCACTAAAAATAAACTTAAAAATACCCAACCCGCTATGCGGAGGGCTTTCTGTTGACGATACGTCATGCCTGGTAACTATTCGCGAAAGCGCAAAGATAGGGGTTTTAGGCAAGGGGCAAGGAGCGGGGCGCACGGAGCAGGGCGTAAAAGCAGAAAATGCACCGCTACTTATTCTCCGCGCTTCCGGCCCCGCGCTCCCGGCTTCACGCTCAAAAAATCCAAATGACAATTTGTCCAGCCATCGTCGAAACGGGTGCCAAACTGTTTGTAAAAGCCAATCGCAGGCTCATTCCAGTCCAGCACCTGCCACATCATGCCGGTGCAGTGAGTTTCACCAGCCATGTCGATGGTTGCATCTAAGAGTAATTTGCCAACGCCGTACCCCCGAAACTCTTCCGTTACGATGATGTCTTCCAGATACAGCCGTTTGCCCTTCCAGGTGGAGTACCGAAAGAAATACAAGGCCATACCAACGATTTTCTGACTGTCGGAGTCCTCCGCCATAATCATCCCGAAAAGGGGAGTGGGGCCAAACCCGTCGATGGCCATTTGTTCGGCCGTGTTGGTGACCTGATCGGCTGCTCGTTCATAGACAGCTAATTCAGTAACTAAAGCGAAGGCTTCCGGTATATCTTCCAGGGTGCCGGGGCGGATGGAAATCATTTTTGAATGAATAATGTAGAATGAACCGCACGGGCGGCCCCGAATGAATAATGGTTATGAATCAGTTGACAATTGTACAGTATTCATTGTACATTATCCATTAATCTCCGCCATTTATTAAGTGCGGACTGAAAATCGGCGGGTAACTCCGAATCGAACTGAAGCCACTGACGGCTGCGCGGGTGCGTGAACCCCAGCGATTTAGCGTGCAGCGCCTGCCGGGGTATGAGTTTGAGGGCATTCTCAACAAATGCTTTATAGCTGCCAACGGGGCTGCCCCGCAGAATTCGGTCGCCCCCGTACATGGCATCGTTGAAGAGCGGATGGCCGATGTGCTTAAAATGCGCCCGAATCTGATGGGTGCGGCCCGTTTCCAGCTTGCACTGCATCAGCGCAACGTAGCGCAGGGTTTCCAGCGTTTTATAATGCGAAATCGCCCATTTCCCTTTGCTCTCATCGTCGTAGATCGTCTGCACTTTCCGATCTTTCAGACTGCGGCCAATGAAGCCCGTAATAGTGCCGTCGGGTGGGTTTGGAATGCCCCACACCAGGGCGTTGTAAGTGCGCTCGATGGTGTGCTCGAAAAACTGCCGGGCCAGATGCGACATGGCGTATTCGGTTTTGGCAATCACCATCAGGCCCGACGTGTCTTTGTCGATCCGATGCACCAGACCGGGCCGGATGTCGCCGTTGCGCGAGGTGGGCAGGTTCTGGAAATGATACACCAAGGCGTTGACTAAGGTACCGTCCCAGTTGCCATGTGCCGGATGAACCACCATGCCCGCCGGTTTATTGAGCACCAATAAGTCGTCGTCCTCGAAGACAAGGTTGAGTGGAATGTTTTCGGGCTTGATGTCGGTTTCGCGGGGCGGGTGCGGCAGCGACACCGTAATGACGTCTGACGGTTTGATTTTGTAGCTCGCTTTCGTAACGTTACCATTCACCCGAACCGACTCCACGTCGATAGCGGCCTGAATTTTGGTGCGCGTGGCGTTTTGCAGCCGGTCCATCAGAAACCGGTCTATCCGCAGTAAATTCTGGCCTTTATCGACCACAATGCGGTGGTGTTCGTATAATTCGTCGTCTTCGGGTAATTCGTCTTCTGTTTCTGCCACTGTTTTCTCTTGCTCTTTAAACCTAAAAAATTTTGAAAACCGTTTAGGTTTGTGTACTGCAAAACTACGGATTATGACTGAACTTGTCCGGCACCTCTTAGATTTGGCCCGCCACTCGCCGGTCCACTTTCTTGACGATCCGTTTCCGGAACGGGTACCTATCCGTCTGTTTCTGAAACGTGACGATTTGCTGCATCCGCTGGTATCGGGGAATAAATGGCGTAAACTCAGGTACAATCTGCTGGCGGCTCAGGAGCAGAGATTTACAACCTTACTAACCTTTGGCGGAGCGTATTCCAACCACCTCTACGCTACGGCTGCGGCTGGACAGGAGTTTGGTTTCCGAACCATCGGTATTGTGCGGGGCGACGAATTAGCCAGCCAACCCCTGAACAAAACCCTGACTTTCTGCCGATTGGGCGGAATGTACCTGCATTTCGTGAGCCGAAACGACTATCGCCGAAAAGACACGCCGGATTTTCTGGATGAGCTAACCACCCAGTTTGGCCCTTGCTACGTTCTGCCCGAAGGCGGCACCAACGCCCTGGCTATTCAGGGCACATCTGAGATTATCCCCGAAATCATCGCGCAGTTGGGCCATGCACCTGAGTATGTGTGTTGCCCCGTCGGCACGGGCGGCACAGTGAGCGGACTGGCACAATCGGCACCGGCAGGGACAACCGTGCTGGGGTTTGTTGTTCTGAATACTGTTTCAGGTTCGGTGTTTCAGGGTCCAGGTTTACGCTTAGCTAACCTGGACCCTGAAACACCGAACCTGAAACGCATAGTAACGTATCATTTTGGCGGCTATGCCAAAACCACGCCTGAATTACTCCGGTTCATCCGGGCCTTTGAACAGAAAACCGGCGTTTTGCTGGAGCAGGTTTATACCGGCAAGATGCTCTACGGCATTTACGACCTCGCCCGGCAGGGATATTTCCCCAATGGCGCAACCGTTGTGGCCGTGCATACGGGCGGCTTGCAGGGGCGGAGTGAGGAACTGACGCCACTAATTACCACAGAGTGAGACTTCTAAGCCGCGACTGGCTGGTTACTGCTGACGGGCAGGTGGATAATGAACTCGGTTCCCTGGCCTTCGACCGTCTCCATACTGAGCGTTCCGCCGTGCCCTTTCGTCACCATGTCGTAGCTCAGCGACAACCCCAGCCCCGTACCCTGACCCGCTGGTTTAGTCGTAAAGAAAGGCTGGAAAATTTTTTGTTGAATACTTTCCGGTATTCCCATCCCGTTGTCACGAACCCGAATTTCCACGAACCCACCATCGCGCCCGTTGGCTATGGCCGGGCGTTTCTGGTTGGAAGTATTGCCAGCCTGGCCGCTCTCGTTGGTAGCCAGCAGCCGGGTGCTGACGGTAATCGTCGGCAGGAAATCGGCAGGCTGCTGTTTTTTCTTATCCGAAAGGGCGTAGAAGGCATTGTTGTAGAGGTTTAGCAACACCCGGCCCAAATCCTGCGGCACCGCGTCGATAAGGCCCACTTCCGGGCCGAAGTGGGTAATAAGTTCGGCATTGAACTCTTTATCTTTAGCCCGCAGGCCGTGATACGCTAATTTCAGGTACTCGTCGGCTAATTGATTAAGGTTGGTTGGGCGTTTCTCGCCGGTGCTGGTTCGCGAGTGTTGCAGCATTCCCCGCACAATTAAATCGGCCCGACCGCCGTGATGATGAATTTTCTGCAAGTTCTGCGTTAGATCGTCCACCAGTTCGCCAGCGTATTCTTTTTCGGCAGCAGGCAATTGCTGGAACGGCCCTTCGGTCAGTTCCTTCAGGAGTTCGATGCTTAGGTCCGAAAAGTTATTGACAAAATTGAGTGGATTCTGAATTTCATGGGCAATACCGGCGGTCAATTCCCCCAGCGACGCCATTTTTTCGCTTTGTATCAATTGCACCTGCGTGGCTTTCAAATGGTCGAGCGACTGCTGAAGCTGCGCGTTCTGCTGGCTCAGCAAGCCTTCCTGCCGGTAGTTTTGGGTGCGGAAATAATACACAATCAGAAACAGAATGCATATCGACAAAAAAACATTGACGTTATAGACATCCGTACTGTAAGGGTTATGCAGGAACGGTGGGATAACCGTCATGGCGTAGCGGACGAAAAACAGGGCTGCCACATTGAGCAGGAATAAACTAATGACAGGCCAGGCACCCCGAAGAAACAGCATAGGCTGGATACCATTGGCAATCAGGAGGTATTCGCTGCCGTCGTTTTTCTTGGCAATTGGGGTAAATACATACAGCAGGGTCGTGAGCAGAATGTAGTAGTAGGCGGCTGCATTGTAGCGACGAAGATAGCTGAACAGCAGGGTCGGAGCCGTTAGGAAGGCATAAGCCAGACAAAGGTAAAACGTAACATAATCCGGCGAATTAATCAGCGTCAGCACGTATAACAGGTACACGACTGTGGCCATACCCGCAATGCCGTTCAGCAGCCGAACCCGTTTGTAATCCCAGGGACTCATGCCGTCGTAAACCCCAATCGTAACGATGCGCTCCCAAACCCGCATCACGGGACGCCATAGTCTCTGAAAACGTGTTTTCATGGCTATTAAGTGGTAAACAAGGTGACTCAGCCTGAATTCATCAGGCCGGAAGCGGTATGCCCAGATGCTCCCGCCAGTAGTCACTGACAAACACCTGGTGCGGGTCCAGTTGGGTTCGAAGATCCAGCCACCGGTCGAAATTCGGGTATCGGTTACGCAGATAGCCAACTCCCTGGGCACTGTTGCCATCGGGCAGGAACTTACCCCAGTGGGGCCGGAAATTAAACGGTTGCAGTAGATTCCAGAAGTTAGGGTAGAACGAATCCGTCGGGCTACCCGTGTTTTTGGCGAACCAGAACACGTCGATCCGGATAACGTCGGTCTGGTAGGATGGGCTTAGCCAGAATCGGCTCGCTTTGGCCGCATAAATCTCGCAACTGAACGTACCCGTGTTGTCTAAGCCGCCCGCATAAAAAGTACGCAGCGTTTTCATTACTTCGGTCGCCTGCTCAATCGGAATCCAGAGTTCGGTAAACCAGACCGGCATCAGGTCGTCGTCCATCTGATTGTCCATTGGAATGCCGTTGTACCAGACATCCTGAAACTTCTGCGGCCCTTTGTCGCCGTCTAACTGAACAAACGCTTTCAGCAAGACCGGTATGATTCCATTCAGAATCGGAATGGGCTTCACCCAATCGAGCACCCTCAACACCCCATCGGCCAGTATCTCCGCCGGAATCGGCGTATCCATGTTTATCAGCGACATGATGTCAAGGCGGGCATACGGTACTTCCTGATATGGGATGGGAACAAAATCGGGGTCGTTGCCAATGTTATGCGCCTGCCAGACAACCATCCGTTCGAGGCCGTGCTGCGGCCACCACATCAGCCGCGTGTACTGGGTTTGTTGCAGATACGCTTCAAACCCGATGCGGCCGGGCGTTTCCCCGAAGAGGTTGATGGGGCAGTCGGCCACCTCGGTTGTGGCTTCCTGACCCGCAATATTGAATTTATCGACGCAGCTAAACGTGGCCGACACGATGACACCAAATAGCCCCAGGGCTACCCCGGCAGCAAAAAACGGGTTGTCGGCGTCGCTAAAGCTGGGGTCATTCTGGCTGAAGGTTTTCAACTGCGCTCCATTGGGGCCACCCGTCACGAGGGTCAGACTCACCAACTGGTCATCAAACGAATACTGGGTCGAGCCGCCCGATGAGCCGGTCGACAAAAATCCACCGACGGTTTGGTGGCTGATGCCGCCCAAATCGGGAATGGCCCAGCCGTGTTGATCCAACTGGTAGAGCAGCGAATTTTCCAGCGTTGAGGTATGGGTCGGGTCATGCGGATCGAGACCTAAGTGACAACCGCCCTGTACGGTCACCTGCCGGGCCGCATCGTCGAACGTGACAGCAATCATATTGGTCAGCATCAGGTAGATGCGGGGTCGGGACGAAGGCCCTGTTTCAAGGTCGCCGATGAGGGGAAAGGAGTGGGCCGACCCCCGCATACAGATAATGGCTTTCTGCTGATGGGCTACATTCACTACGGCCATCACCTCCTCGCTGGTGGCGGGCAGGTGGTAGGTTACGTTGTCGATTTGCGTTGTTTTGATGGTGCTAATGGAGGGCGCTTCCATGATAATAAGGGTTCAGAAAGAGGGTGAACGGGCAGGAAAAAACGACGTGGTATCACCGGAAAGGGGGCTAAGCGGCCGTTTCCAAAGCTAACGGATAGTTTTATTTGAAGCAAGAAAATAACTGACTGCCTGAAGGTTAACGTAAGGATTGCGTAGCTGAGCTACTTGCATAAAGAAAGAAGGTTGTTTATAGTGAGTAACTGCTGTTACGTTGGGGTGTAGATGCCATGCCTGCGGGCAACTTGCCGGGTTGAGTTCGACAGGAGTACAGATTTTAATCCTGTCGGAAAAACTTGTTCTGTAGCCTTGAAGGCTGTGTGAAACCCATTCTCCGAATAATTCTATAACTTGCCCGCATGGAAACAATTTTCACCACCGACCGCGTCAGACCCCTGCTGGCACAGGTTAAAGCCTTTGTTGAGACTGAACTCATACCGCTTGAAGACGGCTTCTCGCATCATAACCTTAGTGCCCTCATCCCAATTCTGGACCAGAAACGCCAATTGGTCAAAGCCGCCGGTTTGTGGGGCCTGCACCTGTCTGAAGAGGATAATGGACACGGCCTGACACTCTGCGAATTTGGACAAATCAGCGAAGCGCTGGCCCACGCGCCGTTTTTCGGGCATTACGTATTTGGCTGTCAGGCACCCGACATCGGCAACACCGAACTACTCCACCGGTTTGCGTCCGCCGAACTGAAGGAGCGGTATTTAAAACCCCTGATGGCGGGCGAAATCCGTTCCTGCTTTTCCATGACCGAACCCGATTTTGCCGGCTCAAATCCTACCCGGATGGCGACAATGGCCGTTCGGGATGGCAACGAATACGTTATCAACGGGCGAAAATGGTTTACCTCCTCCGCCGATGGCGCTGCCTTTGCGGTAGTCATGGCCGTAACCAACCCCGACGCGGCACCCCACCAGCGTGCCAGCATGATCATCGTTCCGACCGATACGCCGGGTTTCAAAATAGAACGGAATATTCCCGTATTTGGCGAACCGGGCGAAGGCTGGTTCAGTCATGCCGAAGTGACGTATACCGACTGTCGGGTGCCGCTCTCAAACGTGATTGCGGGCGAGGGCATGGGCTTCCGGCTGGCGCAGGAACGGCTCGGGCCGGGGCGCGTGCATCACTGTATGCGCTGGATTGGCAACGCCGAAAAAGCCCTTGACCTGATGTGCAGGCGAGCCGCCACGCGCGAGATCGAAGACGATGTGATGCTGGGCGAAAAGCAGTTTATTCAGGATTTTATTGCCGAAAGCCGGGCCGAAATTGATGCCTCCCGGCTGTATGTGCTCAACACGGCGTACATGATCGACACGGTGGGCGTGAGCAACGTGCGCGATGCCGTGTCGGCCATTAAATTCTATGTGGCTAATGCGTTCCTGCGGGTACTCGACCGCGCCATTCAGGTGCATGGCGCATTGGGCGTAACGGACGACACGGTGCTGGCGGCCATGTATCGCCATGAGCGGGGCGCACGCATCTGGGACGGTGCCGATGAAGTACATAAGCAGAATTTAGCGGCCAGCATTCTGAAAAAATATGGGTTGGATATCAAGCAAAAAGCCCGCGAACTGCGGCAGTTTCGGCAGATGATGGCGGCTGAACAAGAGTAATGATGAATGATGAAATGGCTCCGTTCTCGCTCGGCTTAGTCGGCTGCGAACGGAGCCATTTCATGGCGTAAAATAGTTAATACTAACTATTGAATGATCGGGTAGTGGAGGGGAAATTTGAGCAATCGTCTCATCTCTCTTTATGCCGCCTTACGCTCATGAAAATAACTCCGTTCGTTCGCGCTTTATTTCTATTGCTGGCTGGGTTGCTGGCTCAATCCTGTGAAACGTTTAAACCCACTATAGATGCTTCATTTGAGGATACCCAAATATATCAGGGGCAGACATCCTACTATGTAACCAATGATGAAAAAGGGCCTGCATTGGGGTTTAATATTGTATTCTCTCATTTTATTGGCTTGGGGGCGTCGAATAGTTCAACTCTATACAGCAACCCGCCAGCCACCAAAACCTTAATGGCCAGTACCAGTAATCGCTTATCGTTTGGGTCGGGCTATACACCACCCAAACCCACTTCATTCTTTACCAGCGACCGTTTTGCGTTAATGCCCGCTTTGGAACTGGTTCAAAAGGGGGGCAAAACAAAATATGCCGGTGGTAGCGATGTTACCCGCCTGCTGTATCTGGAATTGCCGGTCTATGCTATTTATCGCCACTATTTACCTGACAATAAAGGCGAACTGTTCGGAGGGTTAGGGCCTTACTTCGGCTATGGCCTTTCGGGTACATTTAAATCTACCTTCAACGGCCAGGCCTTTAGTTCCCCTGCCTTTGATGCGACGAACGGTGGTCTCAAGCGTTTCGATGCTGGGTTGGCTTTCACCGTCGGCTACCAGTTACCCAGCAGCCTGCGTATTCGGCTGGGCTACGAATTGGGGCTGGCCAATATTGAATCAGGGTCAGGATATGAAAAATCCTACAATCGGGCCTTTAGTGTAAATGTGGGGTATCCGCTGGGCAAGATTGTCGATAAACTGAAAAAGCGATAGACGATGGCAGTCTGGATTAATTTAAAATTAGTGAAGAGTGAAGAATGAAAAGTGATGAATACAACCTACTTTTCACGCATCATTCTTCATTCTCCTTTATGATTGCTTCCGATGCGCCCCGCGCTGTTCGTTTGGGCGAAGAACTTGATTTGATCGCCCTGAATGAATACCTGCATACACACGCGCCCGACATGGGCCATGTGATTGAGGTTCAGCAGTTTCCGGGCGGCTTTTCCAACCTGACTTACGCTCTTAAAACCGCTGATACTAATTACGTGCTTCGCCGGCCACCGGTTGGGGCCAACATCAAAGGCGGGCATGACATGGGCCGTGAGTTTCGTGTGCTTTCATTGTTGAAAGGGCATTACGACAAAATTCCTGACCCGGTTGTTTACTGCGAATCGTCCGACGTACTGGGGGCACCGTTCTATATCATGAAGCGGATTGCGGGCCTGATTCTGCGGGCATCCATGGCTCCCAGGCTGAATTTGTCTCCCGAACGGATGCGTCAATTATCCGAAGCATTAGTCGATAATCTGGTTGCCATTCACGCGCTGGACATCGATGCAACGGGCCTGATTCAACTGGGCAAACCCGAAGGCTACGTGCAGCGGCAGGTGGAGGGCTGGCGCAAACGCTACCACAATGCCGAAACCGACCCAATTCCGGCTATGGACCGTGTGGGCGAGTGGCTCCCGCAAAATTACCCATCCGAACAGGCACCGGCTTTTCTGCATAACGATTACAAATTCGACAACGTCTTGCTGGCTCCCGATGAAACCACCGGCGAACCATTGCCGGTAATCAAAGGCGTTTTAGATTGGGAAATGGCCACCGTCGGCGACCCGCTCATGGATTTAGGGGCTACCCTGGCCTACTGGTCCGAAGCGACAGACAGCCCCGCTTATAAGAATTTCAATCTGACCTGGCTCGCCGGCAACCTGACCCGGCAGGAAGTCGTGGCCCGCTATGCCGCCCGAAGCGGGCGCGAGTTGACCCATATCCTGTTTTATTACGTATTTGGGCTGTATAAAAACGCCGTGATTGCCCAGCAGATTTACGCCCGCTGGAAGCAGGGCCACAGCCAGGATGCCCGTTTTGGCCACCTGTTGCCCATGATTGTTGAACTGGCCAACAAGGCGGCTGGAGCGATTGAGAGCGGGAGGATTTGAGGGAAATGTAAGCTTACTTTCTATAATCTGTTACTAAATCATCGAAAGCCAGCAGCAGGCGACGACGGTAGGGATTATCGAGTCTGACAATCAGCGATACAAAATAGATAATACCGGCTTCGTCAACGATAGAGTCGCTAAACTGCGTGTATTCAAGGCCCTGATAGTAGCTGAACCAGTACGTGAACTTCCGCTGCCTTGCTTTGCCACGCTGGTCCGACATATCGCAGACATACACAACAACACGCTCGTGCTATTCAAAAAAGTTACCAAATATTCGGGCAATTGTTGGTGTATCAGGGAGTCTCCGGGCTGGCGTTTGCCCGTAGGATTTTCGATGACAACAATGCTTATTTCAAAAACAGATGGCTGAATCTCAGGGTCATTGGCGAAAATATAACCGCTCGGCTTGAATCTTACTTCGTAAAGAATTCGGTTGCTCGTCCTAAATAGAAAAGCATTCTCCTTCTCGTTTGTGAATTCATCACCTAACAACAGGCGTCCCTCGTTCTGCATTTTTACGATCAAGTTCAGCAACCAGCGCTTGTTTTGCCGGATTGTTTTTATAGTCTTCAATGGCCTCTTGCTCAGCGGCTTTCTTGTTGGCTACCATCTGCCGGACAATGGCTAAGGCCCGTTCGTGTCGCTCACCTTTTTTTGATTCTTCTGCTGTCATGACCGATGCGTATTAGGTTTTTAAAGCTAAAACCAATTTGGGGATAAACAGTTGCCGCCCTTATGCCTGCACACTGGCCCGGCGGAGTCGGTCGTTCATGGCCCAGCCCAGCCCTTCGTTGGGCAACGGCTCGGCGTAGATAACGTCGATGGGCAGCGCATCCAACGCCCGCAGGTGAGCAAACAGGTTTTTGGCAGCTTCGTTCAGGTCGCCGGTGGGGGAGAGGACGCGCTGATTTTCAGGTCGAAAGCCGCCGAACGGTTCCCGGAATGCCAACGCTCCGGCCCGCTCGTGTGGTTGCGGACTCTGGCCCGGCGAGAGCAGAATCAGTGGTTTGCGGGGAGCGTAATGGCTGCTTAGCATTCCCGGTGCTTTCGGGTTGGAGGTCGAATGGGTTCGCACCGATACCGGGCCAATTACCTGTTCAATCTGGTCTAAGGCCATGCCGCCCAGCCTATACACTGTAGCCTCGTTCTTCTCAAAGCCAATAATGGTCGATTCGATGCCGACACCGGCGGGACCACCGTCGAGAATATACGGCACCTGATCGCCCAGTTGATCGGCAACGTGCTGTGCGGTGGTTGGACTGATGTAGCCAAAGGGATTGGCACTCGGAGCCGCCAGCGGAAAATCGAGCGAGCGCAGTAAATCGAGGGTGAGCGGGTGGTTCGGAACCCGAACCGCCACTGTTGGCAGACCCGCCGTAACGAGGTCGGGAATCAGGTCTCGTTTGGGTAGGAGCAGGGTGAGCGGCCCCGGCCAGAACAGTTCGGCTAACTGACGGGCGGCTTCGGGAATCTCTGTAACGAACTGGTCGAGTTTGGCGAGCGAGTCGGTATGAATAATGAGCGGATCGAACGACGGGCGATTTTTAACCCGGAAAATCGTCAGTACGGCATCGGGATTGAGGGCGTTAGCGGCCAGCCCATACACCGTTTCGGTGGGAATGCCCACTACTTGCCCCGCTTCTAAAAAGGCCTTTGCCGCCTGCCCGTCAGTGCCAATTTGTGCCATAATTTCGTGGCGCAAAGATAGGGCCTTTTAGTGAAGAGAGCGGAAATAGCCTATAGGACAAGTTTATCTTTTTCGACAGGATTACAGGATTACATCAACGTAGAAATCCTGTAATCCTGTCTATTTTTTAGTGATGCCCGCCGGGGCCATGAACATGGCCATGCGCCAGCTCGTCGGATGTGGCATCGCGCACGTCAATAACCTCGACATCGAAATGCAGGTTTTGGTCGGCCAGGGGGTGATTTGCATCGACCGTTACGGTTTCGGGGCCAACATTCGTGACGGTGATAACCTGCCCTTCGTTGGTTTCAAACTGCATACCCACTTCCACGGCCGCCCCGCCAAATGCCCGGAGCGGCACTTCCTCCACAAGGTCGGGGTCGTGTCGGCCATAGCCTTTTTCAGGGGCAACGTCCAATTTAAGCTGATCGCCTTTGGTGCGTCCTTCCAGCCCTTCCTCCATGCCCGGAATCAAGTTATTGGCACCGTGCAGGTAGTAGAGTGGATCACGGCCCTCACTGGAATCCACGATGTTGCCGTTGCTGTCGCGCAGCGTGTAATGGATGGCTGCCACTTTGTCTTTGGTGATATTCATATCAAATGCTTCGGTTGCAGAACGTTTTTTTCTAAAACAAGTGAAGCACAAAGTTGCTTTTATTTTGTCAAAAATTGGTAGCTGACCGTAAAGAGACGAAGCATTCCAGGTATTGATATATGCTGGACGGATGCCGGTTCAGTCATGAAACAGCCCGTAATCTGCGGGGGTGTTAGCAAGCTATTCGTCTACTTCTATCCAATCAATTGGCTGATAACCAAATCACTAAAAGAAATAGAAATTATTTTTCACTAATTTGTCCGATTTGGGGCAGGTAGTTCGTCTTAGTGTTGGTAATCAAATTTATAACCATCTAAAACAAATCAGACAACGATCATGGAAAAATTCATGCTCATTTTCCACTCGCCTTATTCGGCAGAAATAGCTTTGCAGCAGCAGTCGCCCGAACAGATTCAGACCGAGATTCAGAAATGGAATCAATGGATAGGCGGCATTGCCGCTCAGGGTAAAATGCTGGGAACAGAGGGTCTTGTGCCAGCCGGAAAAATCATGACAAAAGGCGGGCAGGTTGTTACGGATGGGCCGTATACGGAAGGCAAAGAAATTGTTGGCGGCTATATGGTGCTCACAGCCGCCCACGAAGAGGAGGCAATCGCTTTGGCTCAGGGTTGCCCACTATTTGATAGTGATGGCACAGTAGAAGTGCGCCAGATTATTAACTTTGGGTAAAGCACGCTGTCCTCCCTTTCTCCAGGAGAAAGGGAGGATTTTTAGTTACTGCATTAACGTGTAGAGGATAGCGAACTTATTGAAAAATTCTTATGGATATTTCAACCCTTAACTGGCTGGCTATTTTTGTGGCCACTCTGGCAAACTTTTTAATTGGTGGACTCTGGTATTCAGCTTTATTATTTGGCAACTCCTGGATGGCTGAAAATAATTTTTCAGAAGCTGAACTGAAGAAAAGTAACATGCCGAGGTTATTTGGACTGACTTTTCTTTTTTCACTGGTGATGGCCTTTAATCTTGCCCTGTTTTTAAATGATAGTAAAACGACAACAAGCTGGGGAGCACTGGCAGGCTTTTTAGCTGGCTTTGGCTGGGTAGCCATGTCCTTATTTGTTATTGGGCAGTTTGAACGAAAAACAACCCGCTACATGCTCATTCACGGTGGTTATGTGACAGTTAGTTTTGTTGTTATGGGCTTAATTTTAGGCGCCTGGAGGTAGATGCAGGATTTGAGGATTATAGCAGCTAATTTATAGTATGTTGATTGATAGCGCTTTAGCCTTATCGGATTGTCCATTTACGTAGACATTAAGGAAGTAATAATCCCTGTAAATGAAAATGACAGACCTACTAAATCAGTGCATTTCAGCCGTGCTTCAGGTTTTTCTGTTTGCCTTAATTCCGTATTTATTTTTTCTTTTTAGAAAAGATAAACGGGTATTGTTTAGGCACTATATTGGTCTGTATCGACCGACTAGCCAATCAATCCTATATACGTTTTTAACCTTACTAGTATTCCTCGGTATAGGGATAGGTCTGGCATTTTTTGATAGTGATATAAAGCGGGCTGTGCTATCGCCTAAAAGTGTTACGGGGCAATTACACCTAATGGGCGTTAACGTATATTCAATAACCATACTCTTACTTATCGCGCTGGTTAAAACATCCCTATCTGAAGAAATACTCTTTCGGGGGTTTATCGCAAAACAGCTTATTGTTACATTCGGGTTTACTTATGGGAACCTGTTACAGTCGTTTGTATTTGGGCTTGTTCACTTGATCTTATTTTGGCTTATTGGTAAAGCATCCCTGTTTGCGATGCTTTTCATTTTCATTTTTTCGGGCTTCGCAGCCTGGTCAATTGGTTATATAAAGGAAAAATTTGCGAATGGAAGTATTATTCCTGGCTGGATAGCTCATGGGCTTGGAAATACCCTGTCATACGCAATAATTGCCTTTTTAATGTGACGCATAAATTTGACGATTCAAACCAACTACTGGCCCACCTGTTTCGGCACGAAGCAGGCCGGATAGCCTCGGTACTGACCTGTATGCTGGGGTTCGACCGGATTGACCTGGCCGAAGACATCGTGCAGGATACCATGATGCAGGCGTTGCATAGCTGGTCATTCCAGGGCATTCCCGACAACCCGCGTGCGTGGCTCTACAAGGTCGCCAAAAACAAGGCATTAGATGCCGTTCGGCGCGAAACCCGATTCCGGCAACGTAGCCCCGACGTTGCGTATCCGTACAAGCAGGAAGATGACGAAGCGATGGAGAAGGCTTATTTCTTCGATGATGAACTGACCGACAGCCAATTACGAATGTTGTTTGCCATTTGCCATCCGGCCATTGGGGTTGAATCGCAGATGGCCATGTGCCTGAAGATTCTGTGCGGTTTGACTGTACGGGAAATTGCCGGGGCGTTTCTGACGACCGACGAAACGATCACCAAACGCATTTACCGGGCAAAAGAGAAGATCAGGCAGGCGGGTATCCAACTCGAAGTGCCGGCGGGACCACACCTGGCCACCCGCTTAGATTCGGTTCTGAAAAGCATTTATTTACTGTTCAGCGAAGGCTACAATTCATCGCACCCCGACCAGCTCATCCGGCAGGATTTGTGCGAAGAAGCCATGCGGCTCTGCCTGCTGCTGACCCAAACCCCGCGCACACAACGCCCGGCGGTGAATGCGCTGCTGGCCCTGATGTGTTTCCAGGCTGCCCGGTTCGATGCCCGCACGGATGAGCATGGGGCTATTGTCCTGCTGGCCGATCAGGACCGAAGTTGCTGGAATCAGGACCTGATCCAAAAAGGTCATACCTACCTGAACCGTTCGGCCGAGGGCGACGCACCGAGTGAATACCATCTCGAAGCCGGAATTGCGATGCTCCACTGCATCGCGTCGTCGTATGCAACCACCGACTGGCCAACGGTCTTGCTTTACTATGATTTGCTGCTGGAGCAAAAACCTTCGCCCGTTGTTGCCCTGCACCGGGCCGTAGCGGTAGCCCACGTAGCGGGACCGTTGCAGGCGCTGACTGAAGTGGCAAATTTATCAGGATTGGATGCGATGCATCATTACCATGCTGTGCTGGGTGATTTATACGAACAGAACCACGAGCCCGATCCGGCCCGCCGGCATTACAGGCGGGCTATTCAACTGACACCCTCTGCCGCTGAGAAAGAATTGCTGGAGCGAAAGCTTGAGAGATTGTAAGGACCGAAAGCCCCAACAACCGAAAATCCCTATCTTTGCTCTATGAATGAGCGGTTCAGATATTGGCTCAAACGAGCAGGCTGGGGTGGGTTTTTCTTCTTCCTCATTAAAGGGTTGCTGTGGCTCCTGATTCCCTATTTGATTGCCAAGGGCATTCTGTCGAAATAATTACTGAATAGGCTACATATTGCCCGTATAACCCCCTGTAAATGACCATATACTAACAGAATGGACCCCGCCGGTGCTCTGTGCCGGAAGTCTGATTATATTCCGGACTAATTTGCCTTATTACCTGGTAGATTCGGTTGATAATCTGGCGTCGGTATCATGCATGTGGTGAGTATAGGAAGGGGAGGATTGCTGCTGATAGTCGCTGTGCTGCTATCACTGGGTGTACGGGCAACCCACATCATTGGGGGCGACGTAAGTATGCAGGCGGTTGGGAAAACGCCCGGCCTTTTTCGGCTACAGTTAAATCAATACTGGGATGAAGTCAAAACCGGCACCGGCAACCGGGACGGGTCAGTAAAACTGCTGATCTTTCGTAAACAGAATCCTGTTCTGATCGAAAGCGTCGAGCTTGACCTACAGGAAACGCTTCCCCTTACGTTCGATAATGCCGCCTGTGCTATGCTTCGGCAATTAAATTTTACGGAAGCCCGATACTACAAAACCCATCAGTTCGACCCCAAACTCTACACTGACCCTGGCGGCTACTATATTGTTTGGGAGCGATGTTGCCGCAACGACGATCTAACGAACGTCAATAGTGCCATACCGGCCGGGCTGGCCATGGTGTTTTACCTTGAATTTCCACCAATGCTGAAAAATGGAGCGACGTTTCAAAACTCGTCGCCCGATTTTCGCGTCCCCAACGGCGACTATATCTGCATCAACAAACCATTCACCTTTAATGCCGGAGCGACGGATGCCGATGGCGACCAACTCCGTTACTCGCTCGTGACCCCTCTGAATGGCTATACAAACCGGACAACACCCCTCATGCTGACCGATATTGCCCGAACCAGCTATCCACCAATTACGTGGGCAACTGGTTACAGTGTGGCAACGAGTATTCCCGGCAATCCGCCCCTGAGCATCAATCCGAACACTGGTCAGTTGACGGTCCGGGCCAATCGGGAAGGGTTATTTCTCTTTACGGTGCAGTGCGAAGAACTGCGGAACGGCGAACGGATTGGCGTTGTGCGCCGGGATTTCCAACTGCCGGTGGTTGACTGCTCTAAAAATACGCCCCCGCCGGCGGTCGTCATGGCGAATGGTAAAACCGCATCAGAACTGGTTTGGTGTGGGAGCCAGCCACTGGTGCTATCCATCGAAAAAGACCCGCTATGGGCCTATCAGTGGCAAAAAGATGGGGAAAACCTGCGTGGAGCCATCACCGACACATTACAGGTGCGGGCAACGGGGGTATATACAGTTGTGAAAAGCCAGGCGAACGCGTGTGCCAGTGATACCACCTCGCAGGCGGTGAAGGTCCAGTACGTGACGGCTCCGCCAGTAAAACTGACCGTAACGGCTCCCCAGCCGTACTGCGCGGGTGATACGGTAACCCTGCGGGCCGAAGGTCAGCCGGGCTATCAATACCGCTGGCGACGCGATCAGAAGGAGTTGACCGGTGAACAACAGGCAACGTTGCGGGTCGTTCAATCGGGTCAGTATGACGTGCTGGCCCGGCCAAAAGAAGCGGTATGCGAAGGACAGGATAGTTTACGTGTACGCTTCAATCCACGGCCATCGGCTCAACTGAACGCTTCGGCACAAACATTTTGCCCGGACGAATCCGTGCAGCTCACGGCTGAAAATGGAACGGGCTACAGCTTTGTCTGGCAGCAGGACGGTAACAAACTGGGCGAAACGACCAATCCACTAACGGTACGTCAGGGCGGGACTTATCGGGTAACTATTACGGCTCCAACAGGCTGCTCGGCCACCTCGAACAGTGTAACACTCACCCAGCATGACCGCCCTGCCGCCCTATTGGATTCAATTGCGGCCGTTTGTGTTTCCAGCAATAGCGTGCTGACCTTAGGCGGGCAACCGGCTGGTGGTGTTTATGCCGGACCGGGTGTGCATGGCAATCGCTTCGACCCTGCCCGTGCGGGTGTTGGCCGGCATCAAATCACCTATACTGTTACGTCCGACAACGGTTGCCGGGCCGAACAAAGCCGGTGGGCCGTTGTATCGGCAGGCTTAACGCTGACGGGCAAAACGTCGTATCAGATCGTGAAGGGAGCCAGTGTGGAGTTAACCACGCAAAGCAGCGAACCCATCAGCCGTTACCACTGGGACCCGCCTGCGTCGCTGAACCGAACTGATGTGGCAAACCCCCTTGCCAGCCCCCTCGAAACAACGCCCTA
The DNA here is from genome assembly GCF_054781775.1 of Spirosoma areae. Taxonomy (NCBI): domain Bacteria; kingdom Pseudomonadati; phylum Bacteroidota; class Cytophagia; order Cytophagales; family Cytophagaceae; genus Spirosoma; species Spirosoma areae. Next base: position 24,354 of record NZ_BAAGTT010000033.1, read on the forward strand.
TCAACTCACGGCTGTCGGGGCGGGAGGCTGTTGGAGCACGTTATCGATTCTGGTCGAAGTAACCGAACCGATGTATGTTCCGTCGGCTTTTTCGCCCAATGCCGATGGTCAGAACGATGTATGGATTATTCCGAATATCACCTCGTTTCCCCAATGTGAAGTATCTGTTTTTAATCGCTGGGGCGAACTCCTTTTTTCCTCGCGCGGGTATACCCAGCCCTGGGACGGCACCTACCAGACCGAACCGGTGCCAGCGGGCCTGTACACCTACCAGATTCGCACCGGCAGCGGTCCGCTCTCGGCTACCTATCGGGGGCAGCTAATGGTTATTCATTAACCTATTGTTTCCCTTTCGCTCAGATTCTTTCCTGTCAGGCAATTTATTGATAGAGACATGCCGTTTAATCAATAAATTGGAGCGATTGCTTCGGGCCTGCCAGTTGGCAGGTCGTTCTTCCATCTCAATATTATTTATTATGAAACGCAAATCTTTTGTCGGCTGGGTGCTCGCATCAGCCCTGTTCATTGGCTCGTACAGCTTTGTTCTGGCCCAGAATCAGAACGCAACAAGCCCGGTTACAACGGCAAACACAACGTCGGAAACGCCCATGAAGTCGGGTGGGTCGACGGGGCGGGATTTGGCGATCAGTGCGGCCAAGTCGGCCAATCACACAACCCTGTTTCGGGCGTTGCGGTTGTCAGGGCTTACAGAGCAGGCCAGTGGCAAAGGCCCATACACCGTGTTTGCGCCAACCAACGAAGCCTTCGATAAACTGCCTGCCGGCACCGTCGATGCCTTGCTGAAGCCCGCGGCCAAAGCCCAGTTAGTGAAACTATTAGCCTACCATGTGGTGAAGGGCAGCTTCACCGCCGACCAGTTACAGGACGGTCAGAAACTCAAAACCGTAACGGGGGGCACACTAACCGTTGGCAGGCAGGGCGATGCCATAACCATTACGGACGGTGCGGGTAACACCGCAACCATTAATTATGCTGACGTTCAGGCGACGAATGGTACCATACATTCAATTGACACGGTGTTAATGCCTGTTTCGGGAGGTGGGAAGTAGCTGATCAGCAAAACAATACCACAGCAGACCGGTTAAGAGCGTAGGTAGTCAAGCTGGATCAGTCAGATTGTGGTATCGGTTTGGTCTCTGCAAGGTCAGGTGTTTATAGCGCGAATAATAGCTGTAAACACCTGACCGCACAGGGGTCTGCCCGATGGCCTGATTTAAGTTGATGCTGCAGGATTACGTAAACGCCTGTTAACAGTAGACACGTAAACGTTATGGAAAATCAGGAGAAAGAAGACATCATACGGGCCAAACAGGCCATTTCACCCGCTGGGCTGGGTGATCAGTCACCCGAAGGAGCCAGCGGGGGGCCAGGCAACCAAATCGATCCCGAGGAGTTGGCTCCCGATGCGCTGGAAGATGAGTATATGGATGGGGACGAGCCAGCGGCCAGCCTGCCCATGAGGCATCCGAACCGCAACCCGAATCCTAAACCGGATATTGATAAGCCAGCTTATAGTTAAGCAAGTGAAAGGGCAATCCAAAGGGTTGCCCTTTCACTTGTAGAGTCGGGCCAGATGACATACCCCACTTTATAACCAATGGTGGCTCCACCGCGTTATTAGCTACACTACACAAACTACATCAACATGGATAAACGAAGAATTGGCATTGGTGTCGCGGTGGTTGCGGGCCTCGTCGTTCTGTTCTTTTTAGGTAAGTGGTTTATGGCCAGGCAGTCAGCTAAGCGAGAGCAGGCAACGGGTGAAGAGGCCAGGAAACGAATCGAAAAACGGGCTAAAGAGACCGTAGTGACGCTGCATAAATTTTGCCGGTATGCCGATTCAGTTGGGGTTGATACGACCCGGTTTGCAGGCCTGCCGAATGCCGATTTATCGGCAACCGATAGTAAACTCAGCCAGTTGCTGCTCGAACTTCGTTATGGAAAAAAACCGTCGCGGCTACAGTTTAGCGGCCTGCGGGAAACGATAGATACGGCCTGGGCGACCAAACAGGCGATGGCCGCTAAGCCAGAAGATGTAGCTGCTCTTTCCTCGTTTGTGCCCTATAATCAATTGGTTGGCCATTATAACCGGCTCCGAAAGCTGGCTAAAACGACCCCGGCTATCACCGACTCGTTACGATTGATTCGGCAGACGCTCAATTTCTATCGGTACGTCAATCGGTTCGATGCCGAGCAGTTTGTGCTGGTCAACATTCCAGCGGGCGAACTGAACGTATTCGACCGAACCGGCAAACGACTGCTGCCGATGCAGGTTATTACGGGCAAGCCCGACCGGCGCACACCCTGCATGACCACCTACATTCAGGATATCGTCGCCTATCCATACTGGAATGTGCCCCGTGGTATTGCTCTGGAAGAAATGCTGCCCCGGATGCAGCGGGATCTGTCGTATGTATACAACCAGAACCTACAGATTCTTGACGAAAAAAATCACGAAGTCGACCCTGAAGAAATTGACTGGGATGGGCTCTCGACCACAAATTTTCCGTATCGGGTTCGGCAGGCATCGGGCTGTGAAAACTCGCTGGGGCTATTGAAATTTAATCTGGCCAATCCACTGGCGATTTACCTGCACGACACTAACAGCCGCGACCTGTTTACCCTCACCGCCGACCGCTGGCGGAGTCACGGTTGTGTGCGGGTGCAGAAGCCCGTTGAACTGGCCAATCTGGTGCTGGGAAAACAGGTGTTCGACGCTGCGTTTATGAACAAGTGCCTGATTGACCAGAAGCCCCGGACGCTCCCCATTCCGAAACCGTTCCCGGTTTTCATCGCCTACAACATAGCAGATGTCGATGCGGCCGGGAAGCTTCGGTTCTACAAAGACGTGTATGCGCTGGATAAGTAAGTCGACTGTTTCAGGTAGTCGGGGTTAGGCGCGTACACAAACAGGCAGGAGCCGCCTTTAACCGCCTGAATAATATCCCTGGAAACGGCATACGGAACAGCAGGACAACCCTGGCTGCGGCCTAACCGACCTGTTTTGCGGATAAAATCTTCACACACATAATCGGCGCCATGAATGACAATATTTCGGTTTTGTACCTGGTCGTTGAACCCTTTTTCCAGTCCTTTGAGTTGCAGCGACAGGCCATGTTTGCCCATGTAGGGTTTAAGCGTCTGATAAAAGCCCAGGCTGCTTTGGAACGATGAATTCGTGTTAGAGAACCGATTCGCCATGAGTTCTCCGGAATTGCGCCCGTGTGAGACATAGGTATTGAAAAGCAGTTTTTTATTGAGCAGATCGACAACGTACAGGCGTTTCCGGCTGGACGGCTGACTGAGGTCTACGATGGTCAGCAGAGCCTTAGCGGTGTCTATCTTCTGCCAGCCGCGCAGGGCATACTCAAAAACGGTCTTCTGCAACCCGGCCTGGCTTAGGTTTAGCTGATCGTATACATCAAGGTGAGCGCTGACGTTGACTTTTTCAAGGGCCGATAGGGGCAATACGGCTGCAACGTTACGGGGAGATCTGGATCCGGTGCTGACAAAATAAACGATGGACAGCGTAACCAGAAGCAAAAGAATATTCTTCATACCTGCGAACGAGTACTGTTAGGGGTTTATGAGGAGTATGTAATTAAAACACCCGTCAGGCTGTTTTAATTCGATGAAGATACCACTTTTTCGTCAAAATTATAGGATATGACTTTGTATGAACAAGCCGTTTGGACCGAATTGAGTCGCTGGCAGCACAGTATGCAAAAGCCGCCCTCGGCCTTTGGGCGACTCTCAGCTTCGGTGCAACGCCGAATAAACCGCATTATTCCGCAACGAATTCACGCCGTCATTACGGCGACCATCAAGCAGATGACGCGCGCCGTTTTACTCGGGGCCGATTTTCTGACCCGGGCACCCGTACAAGGGCAAACACTGACCCAGCGCGATGCGGCCGTTGCCAGACGCATTGAGTTCTATAAAAAAACAAGTGCTGCCGAAGGGGGCGTTGCGGGGGCGGGCGGTTTTCTGCTCAGCTTAGCCGATTTCCCGATTCTGCTCAGCCTGAAAATGAAAATGCTGTTCGAGATCGGCAGTTTATACGGTTTTCCCGTCAGCGACTACCGCGAACGGGTATATATCCTGTATATTTTTCAATTGGCTTTTTCGAGCCAGGAGCGTCGGCAGGAGGTGTATCAGTACATAGCCAACTGGCCCGAACACAGCCGCCAACTTCCCGACGACATCAACCAGTTCGACTGGCTAACCTTTCAGCAACAATACCGCGACTACATCGATCTGGCCAAACTGGCGCAACTTATTCCGGGCATCGGGGCTGCTGTCGGCATTGTGGTCAATTATCGGCTCGTCGATCAGTTGGGTAAAACCGCGATGAATGCCTATCGGATGCGACTTCTGGAAGACAAACGGCCCCTGGCACCGGAATAGCACACTCAATTTGCGCTACGTTGTATAGGCTACGGGCGTAAATACGTTTGCGGCAACACAATAATACTTTATTCCCTCAACAGGTTAGTTTAGTTGAAGTTTTTGATGCGTTTTTCGGCCTTCTCTAACGATTATTTCTATGATTTCGTCAATGTCTTTTGGCGACGTCCTGAAATTCACGATACAACCCCTTAAACAATAGCTTCCATGTACTACCGCATTTGATAAAAATACCTCACCACCCTGCTGTAGTGCATTCAGTAACGTTTCATTTAATGTATTTAAATAGGCTTCCTTGTATTCACTGTCACCACTATACGTTAAGGGCACGTAGCGTACTGTTGTAATGCTTAAGTTTTGTGTTATGGCTTCAAGTTCTAAATGGCTTTTCGCTTTATCGAATAATAATTTCGATAGTTGAATGTCTTCTTTAATCAATTTTATGTAGCCGTTTCGGCCGACCTGTTGCAGGGCGAGCCATACTTTTAAGGCTCTGAAGCCTCGTGAATTCTGAAGGCCGTATTCGTAATAATTTTGAGTCAGGGGTTCGTTTTTATTACTGAAATTATAATAGACAGGATGAGAGCTAAAAGTATCAATCAAATGATTTGGGTTTTTTACCAGTGTGCAGCCAGCTTCAAGTGAACTGTACAGCCATTTATGCGGATCGAGAGCAATAGAATCGGCTTCTTCGATACCGTCAAACAGGGTTTTAAGTTCTGGAATAACTGCCGCCGGTATACCATAAGCACCATCTACATGGAACCATAAGTCGTATGTCTTGCACAGAGAAGCAATCACCCTAAGGTCATCAACCACGCCCGTGCTAACGTCTCCAGCGGTGCCAATGATCATGATTGGTTTGCAGCCCTTGTCAAGATCATCGTTTATGGTCTGTTCCAAAATTTCATTATCCATTTTATTGGTGCTATCTGTCTCAATCCAACGGATCGCTTTGGAGCCGAGACCAAATAACACGGCTGCTTTTTCAACCCACGTATGCGTTGTTTTTGAGCAGTAGATCACCAATTTTGCCGTGGTAGTTGAGATGCCCTCTTCTTTTATGGTTTTGGGGGCTTTCGCCGTTCGTGCGGCTAAAAAAGCCGTAAAATTCGCCATGTTGCCACCGCTTACCAATAGCCCCCCATAGTCTGGAGAAACGCCAATAAACTCGGCAAGCCATCTCACTGTTTGTTTTTCAATTTCAGTGGCTATGGGACTTAATAGTTGAGCGCCAACATTTGGGTTGACGGTAGCTGCCAGCAAATCGGCCAATGCACCAATTGGTGCTGCTGAAGAAGTGATATAGCCTAAAAATTTGGGGTGGCCATTCAGCAGGGAATGGTTAAGAATTAATTCAGATGTTTGAGCAAGCAATTCTGCTACGGGTGTACCCGTTTCCGGGAGCGATGAGGTGCCAATAATGGCTTGCAATTGTTTAGGCGACTCAGCGGTTGTTACAGGTCTCTGGTCAATGGTATCCATAAAGGCAGCAAGGGTATCAATGAGTTGATACCCCATTTTCTTGAACTCCTCTTTACTGATGTCTATTGGTGATTCCCGATTGGTTGCCATCCTGTAATTTTTTTGAGTACTGAGTTGTAGCCCTGGCCAGGCGATGATGGTGCGTAAGTTAACTATTCTGAACAAAGTCGCCCTGACTTTTTCACCGTTTCAACAGGTAGGGGTGGTGTAGGCCTAAAAAACCCTGGGGCTGTCAGAGCGGTGAAACTCCAGTCGATAAATACCGCGTTGCAGACTCAGTAAAACGCTGGATGACTATATATGGAAAAAGGCTATCTATCAGATAGCCTTTTTCTAACGCACAGTTCGTAGAGTAGATTCGTTGATGCAATTAAGGGAACTGCGCGTTTCGGCGTTTTAACGCTTCTTCAACGAGTACTTCGAACTCGCTATATTCTATAAACCCATTCAGGTTTGTATCGTACATGGTAATGAGCTGCTGAACATGAGTCGTCGTGACTTTGACACTGTAAGGATAGTTATTCAGACCAGTAAATAGTTCCACATCGGACAGTTGCCCATTTTTGTCCGTATCAAAATCCTTGAATCCTGCCAGAACTTGCGCCGGTGTGAGTGTAACTTTTGCCACGCCTTCGCGTGCATTTGGGAGATCAGCGCCAGATGCCCTTACATTGTCGATTAGTTCAGTAAGGATAGTATTGACAGCGGCATTGGTGGTCACTGGCTCGACATCACCCGTTTGCTGACAAGCGGTGAACGTTACTGTCATGGCTACAGCCAGGAGCGGAAGAAAGCGTTTTTTCATAAAATTCGATTTGTTAAACTGGTGGAAAATGAAATTGATACTAATTTGAGAGAATAACATACAGTGTACTTCTTTTACTACTCAGAGGGATGGTTCTTGCTGATTGACAAGAAAATTATCTTTATGAGTAGAATTCCTAAGTAATAATAGGGAAATGTCTATAAATGTTATTGTCAGAAGGTAAATATTTATTAAAAGGTTAAAATTGATGTATATTTTTCTTAAAAAATGTAAATAAATTATAGGAAACAAATTTAAGTCGTTGCTAACCGCCCCCGAAACGGCATAAGCTACAAATTCCTTTGATAATGGCATGGGCATTGCCACTATATTGTCGGCGAACCACCGGGCCGCCGGAGCGGTTCGATTTTGTGGCTATACTCTTTGTTTAGCACCGTATCATCAACAGAACATAGCCAGCAGCACCGAGTTGAATCGTGTGTCGAACGTGCTGCCAAACTTGGCGAGGGGTAAACTGACTCGCTTTGAGGAAGTACTGCACGTTATCGTGAGTAAGCCCCTCAAAGTGATCAGCCAGATAAGTGCCTGTATAATTAATCTGGCTGCTCAATAGAAACTGACCGTAAAGTTGTGCGCTGACCTTCACGTTCTTTGTTCAATTTAACACTTTTGCGTAAGTCCTATATTTTTTATTTACACCCACAGGGCGTGAAAATACGGTTCATGGTAAATAGTGGATATCTGGTTCTATAAGCCACTCCTTTGAGTCCTGGCATTGGTTCAGTTATTTTTGACCGTTGAGGTGTCTTGTTCTTTTTTACTAAGTGGACGCTGTCTTACACTCAGTCAGGCTGGTCCTGTGAATCCTGCCTGGTAGAAAACAGGCACTCGGCCAAACGCTGCCGTTAGTTTTTACTGATAACAATGTGTCGTGTAAGCCGATTGACAGGAGTTAACCCGGTGTTAAAATTCATTCAGAGTATCTTCGCAAACGTTTCGTTATTAACAAAATCAGTATAAAAATTAATTGCCTGACTTGTCTATACAAGTTAGAGTCAATACCTTTGTGTTACCATGGCCCGACAACCCCAGTATGCGCTTATTTATGAATCAGTAAAGCAACAGATTCAGAATGGTCTGTTTCCGAAGGGGAGTCTATTGCCTTCAGAGAACGAGTTAAGCACCCAGTTTGCAACAACCCGCATGACCGTGCGGCAGGCCCTGACCGAATTGGTGCGTGAAGGGTTTATTGAACGACGCCACGGCAAAGGCAGTATCGTCACCTCGGAGCGGCAATCGCTGGGGCTGCTCTCGTTTCACGGGTTTTCGGAAGTAGTGGGTCAGGCCAACCACACCGTCCAGACCCGCCTGCTCGAACCACCCACACACACCAACTGGCCCACCGATTTCTTTTATCAGCTAACCGACGCCGAACAGTCAGCCGGTTCCCTGACCCTCAATCGGTTACGTTATGCCGATGAGACACCGGTCATGCTGGAGCATACCTTTCTGCCCGCATTGGGCATCGAAACGCTTTTTGAGCAGGAATTACTGGATGGTTCGCTGTTCAAAACCCTCAGGATGCGCTACGGCATCGACATCCGCAACCTCGAACAGACCGTGCGGGCCGTCGGGGCCGATGCCACGCAGGCGGGCATATTCGATTGCGTTACCGGTACGCCCTTACTCGCTATCGAACGCAGGTACCTCACCAACCGACCCGATTTCTTTATCTACAGTAAGCTCTATTGCTATACTGAACAGTTTGCAATCAGTAACATCTTTTAACGCTCATTCGGCAACAACCGACTGTCCCCTTAAACCAATGAATACCACCCTGATTCACGAGCTGGCCAAGATGATTGACCACTCGCTGCTCCACCCGACCATGACCGATGCCGAACTGCGCGATGGTTGCCAACTGGCCCTCAAATACAATGTCGCGTCGGTATGTGTTAAACCCTACGCCGTCAGTATGGCCCGCGATATGTTGGCGGGTTCCGACGTATTGGTTGGTACAGTTATCGGCTTTCCGGCGGGCAACAGTGCCACGAACATCAAGGTGGCCGAAACCACGCAGGCTTGTCAGGATGGAGCGGTTGAAATTGATATGGTGGTCAACATCGGTAAGGTGCTGGGCGAAGACTGGGCCTACGTTACGGATGAAATCCGGGCAGTAAACGAAGCCTGCCTGGCTAACGGCGCCATCCTGAAAGTGATTTTCGAGAATGACTACCTGCCCCAGGACAGCCACAAAATCCGGCTCTGCGAAATCTGCACCGAAGTAGGAGCGGCCTTCGTGAAAACCTCCACCGGCTATGGCTTCGTGAAAGGCACCGACGGCAAATACAGCTACGAAGGAGCCACCGAACACGATTTGCGGCTGATGCTGGCCCACGTAGGGCCGGGTGTGCAGGTGAAAGCAGCCGGGGGCATTCGTACCCTCGATGGACTGCTGAAGGTGAAAGAAATGGGCGTTTCCCGGCTCGGTGCATCGGCCACGGCCACCATCATGGAGGATGCCTACCGCCGGTTCGGCGAAGCGTCCGGTACGCCGGAGCGGCCCGGCGCCGTTGCCGCCGACGTACCTGTTGGCCCAATTGCCGAAGCCAACGGGTATTGAGGTCTAATGAAAAATTCGCTGCAATCGCTTATCTCCCGGCTGGAAACGGTAGAACCATCGGCTCGTGCATTCGTGGGCTTCGATGGCTATATGGACCGTATTCAGAAGGTAGTCCGGTCGAAAAGCCCAACCGGAAGCCAGTATTTCGACACCATTGATGAAGTCGCCGACCTGATGCATACACTGGCGGGGAAAAGTGGCCAAATCGAAATTGTGACCCTGGCAACTAAAATCGGTGGGAACGCCCCGATTCTGGCCAACGCTTTAGCCGCTTTGGGTATTCCCAACTGCTGTGTGGGGCCACTCGATGACCCGATTTTTGAGCAGATGCACACCCGCTGCGAACGGGTATCGCTCGGCCCGCCTGCCACCACCAACGCGCTCGAATTTAGCGATGGTAAAATCATGCTGTCGGAAGTCGCCCCGTTTGAGTTATTGCGCTGGACGTACCTGGCGGAACAGATTGGATTGGAAAGGCTGCGGCAGCAGTACGTCGATAGCCAACTGCTGGCCTTTGTGGACTGGGCCAATCTGCCGCATGGCAACGAGCTTTGGAGAGGCTATTTGACAAACATCGTACAAACCACACCGGTTGCTGCCACGCCCCACTTTCTGTTCGACCTCTGCGACCCGACCAAACGGTCGGCTGAGGAAGTCGTTGATTGTCTGGACATCGTCGCGGCCTATGCGCCCTACGGTTCCGTTACACTGGGCATGAACGAGAACGAAGCCCGACGAATTTACCTCGCCCTCAACGGCCACAGTCCAGCCGATGCCGTCCGGCTGGCTCAAACGCCTGATTTGTCTACGATTGCTACCTGCATTCGACAACAAATGGGTCGGTCCGCCGGTGCGGTTCCGGCGGTGCTGATTCACCCGACTGCCAGTTCGCTGGTGGCTACCGAAAGCGGCATCGAGCAGCAAACCGGGCGGCTGGTGCCCATTCCGAAAGTGCTGACCGGCGCGGGCGATAATCTGAACGCGGGTTACTGCTGGGGCCTGCTCAACGGCTTCGGCGCTACCGACTGCCTGTTGCTGGGCATGGCCGCATCGGGCGCGTATATCCAGAATGGCTACAGCCCCACCGTAGCCGATTTAATCGCGTATCTTGACAACTGGCAGCACGAAATCGCGCAGTACGACTGAGGATGGAGGCAGATAGGGTAACGGCTGGTTTTGAGGTCTTAATAACATGCATCATCCACAACGTTACCCCAGGCTGAAGTCCGAAACTGTCTGGTCCGTAAAGGCCAATAACCGCTTGGCTTTCAGTATACTACGTGCCCGAATGACACGGGTAGCCGTTTTTCCGGTCACCCGTTTGGTTACGTAGTTCAACTGGTGCTGCGAGATGCTGAGCCGGGCTGCATAGTCACCAACGGTATGGTTCTCCGCGAAATAAGTATCGACCAGCTTCTTGAAATTCTTATAGACAACCAGGTATTTTTTGGAAATGGGCTGCCCCCCGGTTTGCGTATCAATCGACCGCTGAACCTGCTGAAGCAGGATGTGCAGCAGCGACTGGCAAATGGGCCCCAAACAATCGGCCCGGCGGTGTTCGGCAGCCAGCAGGTCGATGGTGTGTTTGATGTCGGCGTAGCTCGTTGGGTCGGGCTGAAGGCAGGGATTGGCGTAAAAATTATCTAAGAAACTCAACTCGAACAGCCGGTCGGGGTTGTTGTGATTCAGCAAAAAAAAGTCGGCCGTGAACATAATCGTGCTGCCTGTCACGGGTTTCCACTGGTCAAAAGAGTGAAGCTGTCCGGGGGAAATAAAGAACAGCGAGTTTGCCCGGATTTCGTACTCTTTATAATCAATGACCTGTCGGCTTTCTCCGCTCTCGATCCAGATGATTTCGTAGAAGGTATGCTTGTGCAAATCCTCAACGTCTGGCTCGTCCATGGTGTCGAACCGGGTAATTTCAAACTCGGTCTTGTTAGTCGGCTGATTGATGAAATGGCCAATGGAATAAAAAGGAAAAAGCACCCTCATCGTATCGACTATAAATTACTGATGTTACGCCCAATTGCTACCAAACCAGACGCCCCTACGGGGCTGCGGAATGCTGCTGGTTCAGCCCCGTAGGGGCGTCTGGTTTGGTAGCCTGTCTTCAGCCCCGTCGGCTTCAGCCCCGTAGGGGCGTAGCAATAGACCGGGCGTAACATCAGTAAATTAGTTGGATGTTCTGATTCAGTCGTAAAAAAAGGAAGTCGGCAGGTGTTCGGTATATACGGACAGCTCTACACGCCCCGCAAAGACCAAGTTACGTTAATTTCGCGGACAGGCAGGCATGGGGCGAATCGGCCACCCGTTGCAAAAGCGGGGTGTATGGGGACAAATCAGGCTTTGTTTTGTTTATCAGCTATAACGATTACTCCCCGATGAACCAGTCCGCTATACCCATTCTTAACCCGGCCTCGTTTGTTGAGCAGTTCATCAGCCCGGTTCTTCAAAAACCATACCGGACTGAATCCCACCGACCTACCGGCAGCAGGCATAAGCTGTCCCGGTGGTATGAGCGTCACATTATCTGGTTGTCACGCTAATCCTCAATCGGGTCAGCCAGGGCTTCGCTGATGCCGTGAGCAGCCAGCCGGTCACACATCGCCATGGTCAACTGCGTGTCTAAGTAAGCGTGCAGATAGACTACTTTGCCCCACCGCATTTTGATGATGTGAACCCCTTCGTTCACATAGTCGGAACCGTCGGCGGGGGTAGCCCGGTCAATCCATTCCACGGCAACGGTGGTGTTCCAGGGCCAACCCTGAACCGCTATGTTTTTGATGTCAAAGGCCAGTCCCGGCGAGAGCCGGAACAACCGTTCGAACCACTGCCGCATGGCTCCGATGCTGTGACGAGTGCCGCCTAAAGCATGATTACCGCTGAAGGTGTGGGTGATGGACGGGGAGATACTTTTGAGTACCGTTTCGTAATCGCCCCGATTCAGGTTTTCGAAGCTTTGCAGAGCCAGCTTCCTGACGATGGTATGATACATGATTATGTGTTGTTTTAAATGGCTTAAAAATAAGGTACTTAATAGTCAGATAATCAAGATGTTAGACTCCTTCGGCGCAGTAAATGCCCTTTCCACATCCATACGCCGGTCAGGGTCAGGAGAGGAATAATGAACAGTTGCATCAGTAGGGTAAACCAGGCTGCCTCCCGCCAGGGAGCATAAACATACGTGCCGATGGCGGCTGCACCAATCAGGTGAACCCACCGCATCAGATTTCGGAGCTGGGCTGTTTTCATGCTGTTGTATTAGTTTCGTTCAGTTGACTAATACAAAGGTAGCGGGGCCTCAAGGCCGGTGCATTGATGTAGGATAAGAAGCAAACGGGCTACTTGCCTAAGCGGGCAACCTGCTGTTTGATGCGGCTCAGGCTTTCGGGTGTTACGCCTAAATAGGTGGCAATGAGGTGTTGCGGTACGCGCTGTAGCAGCTTAGGCTCTTCCTGCAACAGGGCCAGATAGCGGGTTTCCAGATTGTGAAACTGGAAATGGCTCATCCGCCGATCCATCATCAGGTAGGCGTATTCGGCCATTAACCGACCAAATTTCTGCATTTGGGGATAGCGTTCGTAGAGAGCGTAGATGTCGGCTCGATAAAACGTAGTTACCCGGCAGTCTTCGATACATTCGAGGTAATACTGCGTCGGTTGCTCGGTTTTGAAGCTGGAAAAATCAGTGGCAAAGGCAAATGAATCGGGGAAGTAGAAGAAGTACGTCACATCGATACCATCCAAAATGCGGTATAGCCGCATGGCCCCCTGATGGAGAAACAGCATCCGGTCGCATACCTGACCCGGTTCCAGCAGAATTCGTTTCTTTTCGTGCGTACCCGCGTGAGCGACAGCTAAAACCGCATCCCAGGTCTCGTCCGACAGGTCGACCATCTGGCTGAAATAAGTCCGCATAGCTATCCATTCCTGTTCCATAGTAATCAGGGAATAGGGTTGCGTGAATGACGCAGAAGCCTTTTTTAGTGGCCGAAACTACGACTTTTTGCCACACGAGCCTAAACGGCCCAACCCCGATGCAACAAGCATAACTTGTGCAACCATTGCCCCGATTTGTCTTACCAGCAGTCCAGGCACACCGGCGACTTTTGTGCTGTCGCTTTGGCATAGTGGCGGCACAGGAGTTATGAAAACGACATCATTCAGGAAAATAAACCTGCACACAGCGCGGCAGACCCAAAAAGCGACAAATGGAACGTATTGGCTTTCTTTTCTATTGGTACGTTGGTGGTTGGGATGCTGACCGCTTACATCAGCTTCGCGCTGTTCCCGGTAGACCGTAAATCCAATGATACGAAACCTGTTTTTAGGACTGTCGGTAATGAGTCTGACTGGCCTTGTGGGGCTTACCATTCCCGTAAGCATTTTGTTCGAAAACCCGGATTCCGTGGCCGTTTCGGTGGCTCCGAAAACTAAACCGAATCGCAACGGCGAACCGGCGACCCGCCGGAGTGCCGTACCACCCAATATTCTTTTCCTGTCGTGCGAGGATATGTCGCCCCACCTCGGCTGTTACGGAGATACGACCATTCCAACGCCCAACATCGACCGGCTGGCGTGGGAGGGAATCCGGTTCAGCAATGCGTTCTGCACGGCCGGGGTGTGTGCACCCAGCCGCAACGCCATGATTACGGGAATGTACCAGACCAGCACCGGAGGCCATAATATGCGGACGCTCTACAGTACGCAACCCGAAAAAACAGGTCTGCCGAAACAATATTCCATCGTACCCGCCCCCGACGTGCGGGCCTTTCCCGAGTACCTGCGGCAAATCGGTTATTACACCACCAACAACAGCAAAACCGACTACCAGTTCGAGGAACCGCCGACCGTCTGGAATGAGGTGAGTGCGAAAGCCCACTACCGCAATCGGCAACCCGGTCAACCGTTCTTTGCCGTTTTCAACAACGTCGTCACCCACGAATCGCAGGTTTGGGTGCGGAAGGATTTGCCCCTGCGGGTTGACCCGGCCCGGATTCGGGTGCCGCCTTATTATGCCGATACCAAAACTGTGCGGCAGGATATGGCCCGGTTTTTCAGCAACATCCGCGACATGGACGATTGGGTGGGCCAGATGCTTGACCAACTTAAAGCCGATGGCCTGTTAGACAACACGATTATTTTTTTCTGGTCGGACCACGGCGACGGGCTGCCATTTGTGAAGCGCGAAATCTACGACCGAGGCATTCGTGTTCCGCTCATCGTGCGCTTCCCGGATGGGCAGGGTGCCGGAACGGTGCGTTCGGATTTGACTTCGATGATTGATTTGGCCCCAACAGTGTTATCATTGGCGGGTTTGCCAACACCAAAACAGATGCAGGGCCGGGCGTTTCTGGGGAAATACGCGGTAAAAAAGCCCCGGCAGTATGTATTTGCTGCCCGCGACCGACTCGATGAAGTTTATGACCGGGTGCGTTCGGTGCATGACGGGCGGTATCAGTACATCCGCAATTTTTACCCCGACCGACCCCTGTACATGGATATTGCCTACCGCAAGCAACAGCCGATGATGGCCGAAATGCTCCGGCTCCGCGACGAAGGCAAGCTCACGGCCGTGCAGATGAACTGGTTCCGCCAGACGAAGCCTGCGGAAGAACTTTACGACATTCAAACCGACCCCTACCAACTGACCAACATCGCCGACCAACCCGCCCAGGTCGCGAATCTGAAGCGGTTGCGGCAACAGTTAGATAACTGGTTAGTTGAAACAAAAGACCTCGGCGGTATTCCCGAAAAAGACCTTATCCGGCAATGGTGGAATGGTCGGGATGAGCCTCCTGTTACGGCAATTCCGCAATTCCAAAAGCAGCGTGGCAAACTCTTGATAAGTTGCGCTACGCCGGGCGCGTCTATTGCTTACAAAACCACCAGTGGCCAGGACTGGCAGGTGTATAGCCAGCCGCTCGCGCTTTCCGGCCGGAATCGCTCGGATTGCCGCACCACCGGCGAACCGGCCGGACCACCGGCGAGCGTGACGGCAGTGGCCCGGCGCATCGGGTACGGACTAAGTGCAGAGGTTGAACACAACATACAGAACTAAAGTAGCCTAATGAAAAAACACCCCAACGCCCTTCGATTAACCACCGCTTTCGGTTTCTTCTTCCTTACACTGATGCTATCCAAACCGGCTAAGGCGCAATGGCCCATCGGGATGCAATCATCGAGCATGAAAGGCAGTAAATCTCCGGCATCCATGCTGGCCCAGCTTCGGCAATGGGGCGTAACAGAACTCGAAGGCGGCTGGCCGCGAACGATGCCCGTGAAGGAATACCGTAAACTGTTGAAAGACAACGGTGTGAAACTGGTTGGCATCGGGGCCGATTTTCGGCTGTTGCAGGACAGTGTTGCCCTCGTGGCTGACCGCGCCCGGCAGTTGGGAGCTGAGTATGTGGTTTGCTACTGGATTCCGCATCAGGGTGATTTCGACTCGTTCACCACCGCCGAAGCCGACAAGGCCATTGATGTGTTCACCAAAGCCGGGCAATATCTTCGCAAAAAAAGCATCACGCTTTGCTACCATAATCACGGCTACGAGTTTATAAAACACGGCGACGGCACCCTCTTCGACTATATGGCCGAGCGAATGCCCTCTGATGCCGTGCAGTTTGAACTGGATTTGATGTGGGCTAAACACTTCGGGCAAGACCCCACGGCCCTGCTTAAAAAATATGCCGGTCGATTTCCATTGGTGCATTTAAAAGACCGCCGACCGGGTACACCATCTACGTATCGGCGGGCTACCCTGCTGCCCCACAACGTCGCGCTGGGGCAGGGGGATATTGGCCTGAGCCAGTTTTTGCAGGAAGCCCGGCGGTCTGGCGTAAAGCACCTGTTTATTGAAGACGAGTCGCTGCAACCGATGGTGCAGATTCCGCAGAGCATCCAGTTTTTGCGGAATTGGGAGAGCCACAACCGGGTCGCCGGAGCGCCGGAACGCCGGCCGGGCGAAATTCGGTTGCTGGTCCGGGCCGACGACCTGGGTATGTCGCATAGCGCGAACCGGGCCTGTCTGGATGCCCTAAAAGACGGCATTGCCCGCTCGGTGGAGGTGATGGCGCCCACGCCCTGGCTTCCCGAAGCCCTCGCCGAGCTGAGCAAGTTGCCTGACGCCGACGTGGGCGTTCACCTCACGCTCACCAGCGAATGGACCACGCTCCGCTGGCGACCCCTCACCAACGCGCCCAGCCTGACCGATTCGGCGGGGTATTTCTACCCGACCTGCTGGAAAGGCACAACCCTGGGCCAATCATTCACCGAACATCCGATTAATTACGACGAAGCCGAACGCGAACTGCGGGCGCAAATCGAGCGGGTGCGGCAGGCAGTACCCCGGCAACTCTCGCACCTCTCCATGCACATGGCCTTCGACCGGGCCGACCTAAAACTTCGTGAACTTGTGGAGAAACTGGCAACAGAATACGGTTTGCCGACCCTCGAACCGTCCACCGCCGAGCCATTTCCGAAGTTTGCCGGGCAAAACGCCACGAACCCTGCCGACCGCGAAAAAGCCTTTGCTACCGCATTGGAAACGCTGCAGCCCGGAACGTACCTGCTCGTGACGCACCCGGCCTACAACACCGACGAAATGAAACCGCTGGGCAATAATGAATCCGTAGCTACGGCCCGCGATGCCGATGCTACCATGCTTAAGAGTTCGGTGGTGAAAGCAATGATTCAAAAACGCGGGATTCAGTTGGTCAACTACCGGGCAGTAGTGGGTAAAGTATCGAACTAAGAACATACGTAAATTATTATAGGCTTAGTCTTACGCTGAAGCAGGGGCATGCCGACACTATCAAACCGTTTAATAGAACCGCACCGGCGGCCCGGGCTGATTTTTATGATTGATAAGATTTGTCATGATTTAATACAGCCCAATTGCTACCAAAGCTGACGCTCCTACGGGGCTGAACCCGATGGGGGTACGACAGCTACCAAACCAGACGCCCCTACGGGGCTGAACCCGATGGGGGGGGTACGACATGCTACCAAACCAGACGCCCCTACGGGGCTGCGGAATGGTGCCAGTTCAGCCCCGTAGGGGCGTAGCAATAGGCCGGGCGTAACATAAGTTAATTAGAATAATCTAAAAAAATCAGTGAAAATCATACCTGTCATAAAAATCAGCCCAGGCCGATTTCTATGGTTCAAACAAGGGCGGGCGTATAATTTTGTTATATTTTTTACCCCGCTTGACCACTGCATAGACCCGATGGATGACCGGGCCGCCGGTGCGGTTTGTTTCTTAGCGCGTTGATAACCAAAATCTTATTCTTTCCTTCGTTGACTTTTCGCTGATAATAATCCTGTAATTCACCCGTCACCTGTAGAGCCGACATTGCGGCCAGATGGAGTACCGTTTTGAGTGATTTTCGGGCGTGGTGGTTTACGCGGGTCTTTCCCCGCACACTACTGCCCGAGGAGTGTTCAAAAGGCGCTACGCCAGCATGGCAAGCTAATTTTTTGGGGTCGGTAATCGCTTTGAATTCATCGCTGGCCAGAATCAGTTCAGTAGCCACGACTTGACCAACACCAGGTACAGAGCCGGGGCGCCGGAGCGATGACCAACTCAAACCGGGCCGCCGGAGCGGAGTGATTTCAGAGTAGGATCATCTGCAATAAGCTGTTTGATTGCTTTTTCAACCCCTTTTAAATCACTCAGTAGGGCCTTTAGTGAGCTACTGCAATGCTGCCCCAGTTGGGTAGTAAGGGCTTTTGTCGCCGAATCGTTTTTGCTCGGTTAAAGGCACCTTCAACTGGCTGGTCATACTCTGCAAGCGTTGCCGAAGACGAGTGGATTCAGCCAGCTTTTTCATCACTGGCCGTGCTGGTTGCCAGAGCCGGATACGATCTTGAAAGCGATAGGCATACTCAGCAATGCGCTGAGCGTCAATACTATCGCATTTACCTCGTTGCAAACCACCAGCTTGTTTAATCTGTAAGGAAGCTTCCATCCAAATTGGTAATTGAGCCTGAAAAAGCACCTCTAAAGCATGTGCATTGTAAAGTCCAGTATGTTCCATGCAAACTATGCAGGTTGAGAGCCCAAAATCAGGGAGTTCCCGGAGTCGCTTGGTTACCGCTCGTATAGCAGCCGGTGAGTTTTCAGATTGGGTTTGCCAGATGATGCCTTTATTGGCATAAACAGCCCAATCCAGGCCGGGCGGCCGGTGCCGTGTTCTTAGAAACATCAATCCCGATGAAATGGCGAATGTACATTGAAGTGCTTAATTTTATGCAGGGCCGCCTGTGCGGTTCGACAACCAGACTGCTTACTCCTCACTCGCTACCGCTCCGGCGGCCCGGCTTGCTAATGGGCCACAACGCCCTAATTTCTATCGCTCCGGCGACCCGGTCGAGGTTGGGTAAGAAAGACCGAGCGGAACCTGAATCGGCCCGCACAGGCGGCCCCGCATAGGTTGCGAGCCTGGCCGGAGACGGTAGGGAAGCCCGCTCGGTTGTCTGTCTGGCAAGCTACCTAAATCTTGGTTTCTTACCAGCTCTCAAACCTAAAGGCCGGAGCGGAGTCCTGCTGGTCACGATTGAAGGCAGAGTTGTTCGAGAATGGTGTATTCAGATCGTTGGCAGATGCTCGTACTGAGTTAGTTGAGTACATCGAGAGTTAGTACAACCGGAGACGGCGGCATTCGTCGCCGGGCAACATCAGCCCTGAGCAATTTGAGCAGACGTAGTACTTAAATTTGAATCAAAACTTGCATAGTCGACTATCCGGCTTAACAGGACCACCCCACGTTGCCTGAAAATAGGCACACACCCACCTTGACCAAGAAAAATAATGGGCGTTCTCTTTTTATTTGAACATTGTTCATTATGTTTGTAACGAAGATAGACCACTATGGGTGTTGCCGAGCGAAAAGCCAAAGAAAAAGAGGAATTGAGGAGCCTGATTCTACAGGGAGCTAAGGGGCTTTTTGTCCAAAAAGGAATTGAGCAAACCACAATTCGTAGCATCGCTGAGACGATCAATTACAGCGTCGGCACCGTCTATGTCTATTTTAAGGATAAAAGCGCCATCCTACACGCTTTGCACACGCAAGGCTTTCAGGAACTGAGCCGCCGGTTTGCCGTATTAGCCAGTGTGGGCAATTCCATGGAACGGTTAAAGGCCATGGGCAAAGTGTATATACACTTTGCCCTGGAAAACCCGGATATGTATGACCTGATGTTCAGTCTCAAGGCCCCGATGGAGTTTCTGAACGTACTAAATGAAGAATGGATGGAGGGCAAAACCACCTTCAATATGCTCAAAACAACCGTTAACCACTGTATGGATACCGGCTACTTCGTCGGGCACAAGCTCGAACCACTATCCTTCATGATCTGGAGCGTCGTCCACGGCATGTGCAGTCTCCACATTGGTGGGCGGGCAAAAGGGGTAAGCCTGCAAGACCCGGTTGGTATCGTGGATCAGGCCTACGATGAATTTTTGATGATGCTCGACAAGCAATAATTTTTTGCCCCTTATGTGAACAATGTTCAAACTTAAAACCATGATCAGTTATGCGTTTTTTAAGTCTACTCGGACTAGTCCTGGCGTCAGTCACGACCACCCTCGCTCAACCCAAAGCGGACGCTATTCTCGGCGAATGGCTCTCGTCCAAAAAAGATAGTCGGGTGCTAATCTACCAGCAGGGGGGTAAGTACTTCGGTAAGATCACCTGGGGCACGGGAGGGTCAGCAAAAGACGTGAAGAACCCGGACCCAATTCTGCGCAACCGGGACGTGATTGGCTTGGTCATTCTCAACGAGTTCACGCACGACGGAAACGGCGCCTGGGCAAACGGTACCATCTACGACCCCAGGGAAGGCAAAACCTACGCCTGTAAAATGACCCTCAAGGACGCCAGCAACCTGAACATTCGGGGCTACGTCGGTGTATCCCTGTTCGGCAGAACCGAAGTCTGGTCAAAAGTCAAGTAACTCCCAAAAAAACAAAGCAGCTATGAAACTCACTACCTCTGAAAAAGAGCGGCTCCGGCAGAAGTACGGACCCTGGGCCATCGTGACGGGTGCGACCTCCGGCATTGGCCTCGAACTGGCCCAACGGTTGGCCGAAGCCGGGTTAAACATCGTTATCAATGCACGAGGGGCAGCGGCTCTGGAGCAGTTGGCCCATACGTTGACCGGAACGAATGGCATCGAGGTCCGGGTCGTACCGGCGGATATGTCCGAACCGGCCGGTGTTCAGAAGTTGATTAATGAAACCCGCGAGTTGACCATTGGCCTACTGGTGACCTCGGCCGGGTATGGCACCTCCGGCTTGTTTGTAGAATCAACCTTGACCGATGAGCTGAACATGCTGAGGGTAAATTGCGAGGCTGTGTTGGCCGTGACGCATCACTACAGCCGACTCTTCGCTCACCAAAAACGAGGAGGCCTAATTCTGCTCAGTTCGATGGTGGCCTTTCAGGGTGTTCCCTTTTCGGCAAACTACGCGGCTACCAAAGCCTACGTACAGTCACTGGCCGAAGCGTTGGCCCGGGAGCTTAAACCAAGCGGGGTAGACGTACTGGCGGCTGCGCCCGGCCCGGTCGCAACGGGGTTTGGGCAACGGGCCAACATGACGATGACTATGGCCTTGACGCCCGGGCAGGTGGGCGTTCCGATTCTGCGGGCGCTGGGCCGTCAGACCACCGTGCTGCCCGGCTTTTTGACCAAACTGCTGGTTTACTCGCTGCGGACGGTGCCACGCTGGGGCAAGGTGCGCATCATGCAGCAGGTGATGGGCGGCATGACGGCCCATCAGCGTTGAACTGCATAGTCGCATGAAACCATTTTTCGATATCCTCCGCCAACGCAATGAGCCGCTCTACTACTTCGGCTTGTTGTGCCTGCTGGCCGCTCTGCTGTGTTTAGCGCTTACCCGCCTGACCCAGACGCAGGTGATGGGTACCAGCGCCTGGTACAAACCGTTCAAGTTCTTTCTCTCCACGACCATCTTCGTCTGGTCGATGGCCTGGTACATGCAGTATCTGGGCAACCTCCAGGCCATCGTCTGGTACTCGTGGGGACTGATTGTCTTGTTTGGGTTCGAAGACGGGTACATTGCCCTTCAGGCGGCCCGCGGGCAACTATCTCACTTCAACCTCAGCACGCCCTGGTACGCCGGGCTCTACAGACTCATGGCGCTGGCGGCCGTGGGTATATCCTTGTGGACGGCCTACATCGGCCTATTGTTCTTCCAGACGGACTTACCGGACCTGCCACCGGCCTACCGCTGGGGCATTCGATTGGGCATCATGCTGTTTGTCATTTTCTCGATGGAAGGCTTAGCCATGGGCTCTCGCCTGACGCACACCATGGGCGGACCTGACGGCAGTCCCGGCTTGCCCGTGGTGAACTGGAGCAAAACGTACGGCGACCTACGCATCGCTCATTTTATGGGTATGCACGCCCTGCAGGTAGTGCCTGTTTTGTCATTTTATGTGTTGAAAGATGTGAGGGCAACCCTAATGCTGGGGTTGGTTTACGGCATTGGCACCACACTATTATTCATACTGGCCCTGCAGGGAAAGCCGTTATTCCGATAAGTTGGGTACGGGGTTGGGGAATTCATTTCCTTTCCCATTCCAGGCTTTAATTCAGTCATACCCGCCCTACATCAATGCGGAGATAGCTTTCTGAAGTAAAGCATCACCATGGTTCCCTAAATAGCGTAATCCCTGTGACATCTACGGTCGCTTCCTGGTCATTCCGGAAGGAAACATCGCCTTTCCATTGGTTGAAGTATTAATAGACGGCCTACTAATGGGGCCAGACAGGGGTAAATTCCTCCACTTATAGACATTGCACAACAGGTATAAATAATATCCATCACAAAGATCTTGGCTACGCTTGCGCTTGAGGTCAAAAAAAGGCGAAATTGCTGCATACTAGTAGTCGCCGGGCGGCCGGTGCCGTCAGTGAGTGCCACTGAGTGGTCATTACTTTACTTCTTGGCCGATGCAAAGTTGACCCAATACCGGCCCTTTTTAATTCCACAACACGTTCAAAGCAAGAACCTATTTTGAGTTTGCTGCAACGAGTCCAGGCCTCCGAACTGGAAGAAAAGCTGGGCATCTATAGGACGGAACTGCACCGTCTCAACCGCTGGTATTATAGAGTCCGTTTACTTCCCCTTTTACAGTTTGAACATCCTTCTAAAGCTATGAAACAGGACTCTGCCCATGTCAAGTTGTTAGAACGTAAACTGGCCGAAATGGAAAAAGAGAACCAGTTCTTGCGCCTGCAAGCCGAAGCCTATCAGACGGTTATCCAAATTGCCGAAGAGCAATTTAAGATCCCAATCACAAAAAAGCCTGGCGCCAAGCCGTTGAGAAGCTAACTCGTCGCTACCCCCTCGTGGGGATGGAGTTGCTTTGTAAACTGTTTGGCCGCGTGCGTCAAACCTGGTATGCGGCTTCCAGGCAGGAAGAAAGAGTGATCTTTCAAACGGATGCTATCCTGCAGCGGGGCCGCCGGAGCGGAAGTCAGACGGATACGGCGTGAAGTGCCCGGTATGGGTATCCATAAACTGCATCATGAATTAAACGTGTTTCTGACGCGTCACCGCATAAAATTGGGCCGGGATCGCTTGCACGTGTTACTGAAAGAGAATGGGATGTTGGCCAAAAAGAAGGCTAGCAAAGTGGCGACGACGGAGTCAAATCACCCGAATTATAAGTATCCCAATAAAGCTAAAGATGTAAAGCCAAGCCGAATTAATGAACTCTGGGTGAGCGACTTGACCGCACCGGCGGCCCGGCTACATTTCAGTGGGTGTTAATTACGCTTACCTGTACGTGATTATGGACGCTTTCTCCCGGAAGATAGTGGCAGGGCCGCCTGTGCGGTTGGTCACTTCACAAAACGATGCATGCTAAAGGAGCTTCGGAGGCTCTAAATATGGCATTGCTGGCTCGTAAAGACATTAGCTAGCCCTTGTCCACCATTCTGATCGGGGCGTGCAGTAGTGCTCGTGGGCGTATGTCCAGCGATTACTGCACGCGAATGCCACCATTAGTATGACGGAGTCAGGTGATCCCAACGAGAATGCAATGGCTGAACGGGTGCTGCGTTCGCTGAAACCGGGCCGCCGGAGCGGATGATTGTAAATTAGCTCGTAGTTTTATTTCTTTTTTATCAGCAGAAGAAGCAGTCGCCAGGCGGTCAACGCTTATAATACGGTTCGACCGCATGCATCATTGAATTATTTGACTCCGCATCAAATGCATCAACGTAAGCGAAAACCTAAGCTTCGCTGGTATCTGTACAAGAAGGTGAGGTACGGAAATGTCTAATATGAGGGCCTATTTCGGTAGTTTTAATAACTGTCCAACTCAATCAGTAGCATACACCGGGCGAACCGTTTACACTCAGTAAGCTTAAAAGACCGGAAAACAAGTAATCGTCATCAAGCAATGAAAAACATTTGTTACTCACCAGTTTAAAGGTGCTTTCCCTTAATACTGTCTTGTACCTGACGTAATCCGAAGGTTTCGTGAACGATTTAGATGCACAATTAATACGACACCAAACAGCTAATATACAGGCTAATACATGTTCCATAAATGGAAGCGTTTGACATTTTATTAGTCGAAATCATATTGACAAAACCCACTCAAAAGTGTCTATCAAAAAAGTTGGTAAGGGCGCCAAAATGGTATGAGAATTGGGGCTTATAGCCGTTGAAAAGAGCTTTGCTCACCTTTTATTTCTATGCGTGACAGAAACTATCGTGCTCCGGTAATCACCACTTTAGCGTGGTCCAATTTAGTGACAGGAGGTCATCTATGACCTCACATCAACCCGTCGATTATGCCAAATTTAAGGCTACAATCTCGTGATCGAGAATTTGGGGCACTATCACGGTTATCTTGTCCCCCTTCAGCTCGAATGTAGGGACCTGACCACTCATGAGCAGTTTTACACCCGTTACTTTCGAGTTAGCTAACACCCGAATGGTAACCTGTGCGGCTACCGGTATCAACTCCCGAAAGGGTCCCTTCATCATCATCGGATTGGTTAGGTTTACTAAGTGAACTGTCATGGAATTGGCCTGCCGCCACACGTTGACGTCGATTACCCCCGGCCCTGTTACGGCAACAAGGGGTTCTTCGTCGAGTGCCCACTGAATAATGTTGCTCAGCAGTTGGCCGTGATCGGTGCTCAATAGCTGCCAGAAAGTCCGGTCCAGATCGCCGGGAATATAGGCGACCCGACCCTGGCCCACCTGCCGCAGGTACAACTCCCGCGTATCGGTTTCGGCTACGCGCGGGTACACGTCCTCCATCGGTAAATCGGGGTAGGTAGGAATGAGCGTAATTGGGCTGGGAAAAGGGACGGTTGGCTTTACCCCGACTTTGTAAATGGCGTTGATGATGCGGGGGGTATCCTTCAGCCCTTTCAGAATAAGCTGCGTCTGGCTATTTTGGGCATCGTGCCGCAAGTGCAGGTAACTATTCCGCATAGGGCCTTCCACGTTCTGGTCATACGACACCCCGAACAGAGTAGCCAGGCCAAAATCCGGTCGTTGCTTACCTGCCTCATCGTAGAGTGATGTTTCAAAGGTGGCTATCAGACTGCCGCCGTTGTCCACAAACGCCCGCAGTTGCCCGCACTGAGCGTCGGAGAGGGCGGCAATGTTGGGCAGGATGAGCAGCTTGAACCGCTTGAGGTCTTCGGTCGTCAGCAGGCGGTCGTTCACCATGTCGAACGGAACGCGGCTTTCCACCAGCGTGTGGTAGATGCCGTCCAGGTGATCCCCGCTTTTCTGTTGCCACAGTTTACCACCGTAATGGCGGTCAGTCTGTTCGGAATAGACCACGCCAACGCGGGCCAGCGAAGCCGTGTTGCGTAGGTATTTCTCATTTTTGTAATAGCCTTCGTAGAGGTTGGCTACGGCTTCCATCCACCGCTTGTCGTAGATATCGCCCCCGAATTTAACGAAACAGGGCCGCATCCCATTGGCGGTGCCTTCGGCCACCCAAATCCGGATTTCGGCATCGCTCTGTACAGAATCTTTCCAGCGAAATTCTTCTTCTACGCCAACGCTGAATATACCGATCAGCGGCTTGAGGCCCAGCGTCGCCCGCAGTTCTTTAGCCCCTTTGCCGTTCGCCCAGGGAGCCATCAGACCACGTCGGGCCTGTTGATCGGCAAAAAAGAGGTCAGCCTCTTTACCCGTCAGCACTTTGTCGGGGAAACCGTTGGGAATAAAGCGCGACATGGGCCGTTGTTTGCGAATCTCCGAATCCCACAAGGCCCACAACTCCCGCAGCCGCTTCACCCGCCACGCTCCGTATTGGCGGTACGTAAGGTCAAGTTTGTCGGCTTTTCTGGGCAGTTCCAAACCGGAGTCCGCCCTGAAATTACGCGTACAGTGTTCGCAGTAGCAAATATCGTGACCCGCCCAGCGGTTTGAGAAAATACCTTCAGGCTGATACCGCGCCATAATTTCGCGGTTCACCTGGGTCATGAACTCGAAATTGTAGGGTCCCAGGGCGCAGGTCACCCACAAATCCGGATTTGCCCAGTGACGGCGTTTTTGTCCGTCAACCGTGACGGCAATCCAGTCGGGATGCGCGACGTAGACGTTCTGCCGGGCGGCATGGGGGTCGGTGCGGAGCATGATTTTCATACCCTGCTTTTTGCAGCCGGCAACCAGATACCCCAGTGTATCGGCATTACCCAGATAATCGCTCCGGTGATGCAGGGGAATCTGAGTCGGGTAAAAAGCCACTACCCCTCCGGCACTAAGCAGTGCCCCATCGGCGTGGATGCGTTTGAAGTAGCTGAGCCAGAAATCGGGGTCGTAATGACCGGGATCGCGTTCCACAAAGGCAAGCTGCGCCCACCGCATCGGCCCATCGAGCCAAAACGGTTCCGCCGGCATCACGCCTTCACCAATTATCGAGGGATTTGCCAGCGCAACGGGAACAGCGAGGGCATAAGCCCCCCCCATGAGACTGGTGGTTTTAATAAAATCTCTTCGTTCCATATATCCGGGTGAGCATAGCAGCGCCCATTAAGCATCCACCTGCTTTGGGGGTGGATGTCAAATTTAGTTTGTAATGCAATACAACTAACGCTTGAGTCCCATGCTGACGGGCGAGCACCTGGGTCTACAAGCGTGGTCAGGAGACTGGCCCGGAACAATAACCATAGCGGTGTACTTGGTCACTTACTGTGTTTTTACTTTTTAACGATACGGTCTTCCTGGCAGTGAGGTTATTGGTATATAGTTAAGCGGTGTTGTCTTTTCTTGTCTCTTCCCAACTACATCCCCTAATGGCCCTCCTGGATTTGAATGATCACATTTTCAGGAGAGTTGGCTTACTTTAATTTTCCGATTTTCCAACCACCCCCAAGTCAATGCACACTTACCCTTTTACCAGCATGGTTTATCCACTCTGTTTTCAGATTTTTTAATAGGTTCAGGGTCAAATCCTTCAGCCCCTACTTCATGAAAGCCTTATTTTTAGTGGTAGTTAGTTTGATTTGCTTACAAAGTGCTGCCCAAAAGCCCGTTAGGGTGGCCTTGAGTGAAAAACCACGCCCTGGTCAACCCAGCAAGTTTGATAAAGCGACTCAAGCCCACCTGACGGCCTTGGTCTGTAGTGAAGCACCCGATGGCCGCAGCCGCTGGACACTGCGGTTGCTGGCTGAGCGCTTGGTCGAACTGCGCCTGGTGGAATCGGTTTCCCACCAGGCGGTTGGTGAGCAGCTCAAAAAAACCAGCTTAAACCCTGGCTCAAGCAGCAATGGTACATCGCCAAGATAGACGGTCAATACATCGCCAGAATAGAGGCTGTTTTGGACTTTTATGCCCAGCCTGCCAATCCACAAAATCCGCGACTCTGTTTTGATGAGTGCCCCTGCCAACTCTTAGCGGACGTGATAGCGCCCCTACCGGCTCAGCCTAATCAACCACGTCGAGAGGATAATGAATACAAGCGAAACGGCACAGCGGTAGTCCTGTTAGCCTATGATTTGGACACAGGCCAACGCTATGTGCAAGTGCGAAAACAACGCACCAAGCGCGATTATGCCGAATTTATGTACCATCTGCAATTGCATCACTACCCTAATGCTCAACAGATGCATGTACTCCAAGATAATGGCACCGGCCACCCGGCTAAACACCCACCAAGCCGGGAGCTTCTATGAACGCTTTGATGCCTTAACCGCTCATCAACTCAGCAATCAGTTCGTGTGGCACTATACACCTAAGCACGGATCTTGGTTAAACATGGCCGAACCGGGTGGCCGGAGCCATTGAATTTGCTGCTCTGGCCAAACAGTGTCTCGACCGCCGGATTGGGGATATCGTAACGTTGGAAAAAGAGGTACTGGCTTGGGTAAAGGAGCGTAATTAAGAAGCGGTTAGGATCAACTGGTTATTTGATAGTCCCCAAGCTCGGAAGTAGCTCAAACAACATTACGTCAAGATCAATTCGGAGAATAATACAATTATTGATTCTACCCATCAAGGTTACAAACCACCAGCATCCTACATAGTGTTGCTGAGGTTGATTAGTTACCGTCGACTGGCTTCACTACTGACATACCGCTGTCACTCCCATGTCTTTTCTTTGTGTTGTCAATCAATCGACAACGTCAACCAATTACAGGTCATGGAAAACACAGCGCAGTTTAGCCAAACGATGGATCCGATCGTTCTCTCACCCGAGCAACTTCTTGCCCATTGGCAGGGACACCGGGGACTCACCCGCCGGTTGATCGAAGCCTACCCCGACGAGCACTTCTTTTCGTATATCCTGGGCGGCATGCGACCTTGCTCGGCGCTAATTGATGAAGTCCTGCAAATGGCCGACCAGAGCATGCAGGGCGTTATTTCGGGCAAGTGGCCTTCCTTTGGCGAGGGGGCGGAGGAACCCCCCAAAGCAACGACGAAGCAGCAGGTACTGGCGCAGTGGGATCGGGTAACCGAGACGATTAATGCCTATTGGCCGCAGATTCCACCCGCTCGTTTCCAAGAGGTCGACAAGGCGTTTGGTCTGTATGAAGGACCTATCTACTGGTTTCTTTTCTACCTGATCGATAATGAAATTCATCACCGGGGTCAGGCGTATGTCTACCTACGCACCCTGGGGGTAGAACCGCCCGCATTCTGGGATCGCCCCCAGGTATAATCCGTCGGTAAGCCCCAAGGGGTAAGCCGTTTTACAAAAGCCTTTGCCACTATACAGATTGGCAAAGGCTTTTATGTATCGTGCTGGTGGCTATCCATTCCGTGATACCTATTCTTCCAGAATTAGCTATTTTTTTTTAGTACTTGATGCGTGTAAAGGTCTGGCTGGTTCGGCTTCCCAGGTTGTGCCATTCTTGGAAAAACTTCCTCTATCCAACTAAACGAGGATTATGAAACTCTCCTGGGTGAGACGAAGTAATTTTCATGTATGTGCTTCAAAAACAAGATGATTAGCTCGTTCAACTACTCAATACAGGATAACGCAGATGAGTGACACCAATCCCCGAGATTACAGTTGGGTTGCCAAGCGCATACGGGGTGTTGGCCAGCTGGTCGAAGAGCCGAATGCCAGAACCGAGAAGAACGGCAGCCATGTCAATCTGTAGTTCATCGAGTAGACCCGCGTTTAGGCATTGTTGGATAATATCCGCACCATGAACGCCAACGGCCTTGCCTGCGGCCGCAGCTTTTGCTTGCCTGACGGCCGATTTCAGACCATCCGTAACGAAGTGTACAGTCGAGTTCGGCTGTGGCCAGCCATCAGGAATAGTGTGGGTCAGTACGAAGGCTGGTCCCCACCCATGCTTTCCACCCCATCCATGGGCAACCTCGAAGGTCCGTCTGCCGGTTAGTACCGCGCCCAGTTCATGGACAAGACTTTTGTAATGTTGGGCACTGGGAGGGGATAGGTGGAAGGTCATGGCATCCGCTCCGCCAGCCGCGATTTCTACCTCGCCTGAGGAGTACCAATCAAACACCTGGGCTACACCATCCTGCTTATCGGCGACATAGCCGTCAAGCGACACAGACATGATTGCGATGACTTTTGACATCGTTTGTTGACAGTAGTTAATCTTGATAAAGGTAAAAAAAGGCCATTTATAACTACCCTATATACCAATCGCTTAATTTATTGTAGGCTATGCGATTGGTATTGAACGCGTTTTCGACGCTCCTATAGACCGCCTTTGGCGAGCGCTAACCGAAACGGAGTCCATGAAAGAATAGTATTTCGCCCAGGTACAGCAATTCGAACCGATTGTTGGCTTTGCGTTTTGCTTTAGCGATGATGGTTCGGCCTATCAAAAAGAATGGAAAGTTGCCCAGGTCGTGGAGAACCAAAAATTAGCGCATACCTGGGCGTATAAGGGCTATACGGGTCGTTCAGAAGTGATTTTTGAACTATTTGGTGAAGGGGATAAAACGAGACTCAGGATCACGCATACCCGTTTGGAAACCTTTCTCCGTGATGCCATTTTGACAACTTGTTCATAATCTGCTTCAAACGTACCATGTACGATTCGGTAAAAGCAGCCGATCGTTGGCAGCAAGAACTACTGCCAGCGATTGGCCTGCTAAGTGGTTTTGGGGAACCGTTGTCATTTAGCAAAAGCGTTCTTAACTAACCTCTACCTGGTAGAACAGCCGCGTTTTGTTTAGTGGATCAGCGTGTTATGGGGAATTGATCGATATACTCATCCAGCCGACTGAACAAAAACTAATTGTTCATCTCGAAAATCCTACCATTGCTTAACAGGCAATGAAATAAGAAGGCTATTATAAACGCCCTTTTTCGTCTTCCAGGCCTGTTTTGCGCTGGCGGGCGGCTTTCACCTGACTGCTTCCGAAAGCATAGGTGAAATTTACTCGAATCTGGCGGCTTTCGTAGCCCCCGCTGGCATCCATATACAAGCCCCCGAACTGACTGATGCCCCGCCACTGCTGCCGGTTGAAGGGGTCGGTCACGGTCATGACAAGGCTTCCCCGATCAGTCAGAATCTTACGTTGTACCCCCACATTGGTGCCCCAGTACCGGCGGTTTTTGAAGGTTCCTCCCCAAATTGAGGGTGAAGTATAATAGCCCGAAAGCTCCAAAATCCACTTGTGGGGCAGCGTAATGGTGTGTTGCATATACAGGCTCAGCACATTGGCAGTCAGGCCGATGGTGCGTCCTGGCCCGAAGTTGGCCCGGTTAGTGGAACGGTACGCGCTTAGCGTACTGTATACGCTCCACCACTTTGCGAGGCTAAATGGATAGCTAACGTTGAGCGACAGATTCCGTTGATTAGCGAGGTTGAGGGTGGTAATAAAATTTTGCGGGCGACCATTGCTGCTGAGTTGGGTGGTGTCCGTAATTTCGGTGAAATAGTCCTGGGTATCGCTGTAACTGAGCGAGGTGGTCAGCTTATATTTGTACGTGTGCGATAGCTGAACGGTGTTGGTGTATTGGGGTCGCAAAAAGGCGTTGCCTTTCCGGTAAGTTAACTCGTCGGTTTTCGACTCAAATGGATTCAGGCTCTGGTACGAAGGTCGGTTGATTCGCCGGCTGAAGGAGGCATTCCAGCGGTTATTCTGGTTGGGCGAATAGGTCAGGCCCGAGCTTGGGAATAGGTTCAGATAGTGGCGGCTCACGGTTTGGTCGGCCTGTTTGATAGCGCTGGTGAGTTGCCCCTTGGAACGGGTGTCCTCCAACCGAAGGCCAAGTTGAGCGGTCCAGTTGCCACGTTGTTTCTCGAACGACGCATAGGCCGCGTTCACGTTTTCAATATAAACAAACTGGTTACTGCGGCCCGTGTTCAGCCGGTTGCTACCCTCAACGATGTCGTAAAAGCTGAACCCGTTGTCCGTCTTCACCGACGATAACTTGAACCCGACACTCAGCTTCCCCCCACCTAATTTCTGGCTATAATCGGCCTTCAGAGTGTGCAGGATAACGTTTGTCGCCGTCAGCATTCGGTAATTTCGCTCGAGTAATAGTTGGTTCGTCGATGGGTTCAGATACTGGTTGGGTTGGAAGGCATTATTGTTTGAGTTGTACCGTCCCAGGTCGGCATCCACGCTCAGTTCTCGCCCGGTGGTGTCGGTGTATCGGTAGTTGAGGTTGGCGTTGCTGTTGGCCCGCTCATACTCGTTTTGATTATTGGCAATGAGCAAACTCGTGGCGGGTTGCCCCAGCTGGCCAATGGGTGTCCGGCCAAACGTCATGCTGCTGACGTCGTTCATTGACCCATCGAGCAGCATGCCGAGGGTGCTTTTACGGC
Organism: Spirosoma areae; assembly: GCF_054781775.1. Lineage (NCBI taxonomy): Bacteria > Pseudomonadati > Bacteroidota > Cytophagia > Cytophagales > Cytophagaceae > Spirosoma > Spirosoma areae. The sequence continues at coordinate 55,930 of NZ_BAAGTT010000033.1, forward strand.
TCAGAAAAAAGTCGGCCCCAGCGCGGGCATTGTGACTTACCGAACGTGAACGGCTTTCGCTTTTCTGATCAAAAAACTGGCCCGATTGCTGGCGGTAAAAGTTGACAAACGACCAGTCGCGGGCGTTACGCTGGCTATAACTCATAAACAGGTTCGCTTTTTTGGTGCGGTTATTGAGCGAAATCGAGCCGTTGAATTTGGGATAGTAGCTGCCCTGGGCAAAGCCGACCGTCGCGTTGCCGTTGGTACCGAAGTTTTTGTTTTTCTTCAACCGGATGTTGATAATCCCGGCGTTGCCCTGGGCGTCGTAACGGGCCGAGGGTTGGGTGATGATCTCAACGGCCTCAATGTCGGTGGCCTGCAGGGTTCGCATGTAGGCGCTTAAATCGCTGGGACTGAGGGGTGAGGGTTTTCCGTCGATAAATACACGAACACCGTTTTTTCCTTGCAGAATCAGATTGTCGTTGGGATCGAGCAACACGCCCGGTGCTTTCTGGAGTACCTCCAGGGCCGAACTCCCCGCCGAAGTCAGGCTTCCCTCCACGTTCAGAACGAGTTTATCTGGTTGCACGTCGATGAGTGGTTTGCGGGCCGTAACGGTTACGCTTTTCAACGATTTGGCGGCTACTTCCAGCACAACGGGGGGAACGGTCATGGCCTGCCCATCGGTCACGGCTATAGCTGCCGAGGTCCAGGTGCCGTACCCAACCCCCGACACCCTTAGCCGAAAACTCCCCGACCGAACACCCACCACAGCATACGCGCCCGAGACATCGGCCACTGCCGCTTTGGCAAGGGTAGAATCGCTCGTGCTCAGGAGTGTAACGGTCGCAAACGGAACCGCTTGCTGACGGGCATCGATCACCGTGCCGCTCAGGGTGGTGGTTTGGGCGAACAGGGGCGTGGACAGCAGCGCGAGGTACAGGAAAAACAGCTTTTTCATGGCTTCGGTAGATTGATGGGTCAAAAATAGGGTGGTGCCAAGCGGTGAACCAGCCGCAATCGGTGAGTGGGCAAAAGCGTCGGTGAACTGACAGGGGATGCCGTTGGACGACGTATTCGTCGTTTCGTCGCAAAAAGATCCAAAGAAATGAGGGAAGCAGGTATGTTTGTATATGAGTTGGAACCGAACCGCTTTCTGGGGAATCACGTACCGCCAACTATTCTTGGTGCTTGGGCTGTATTTGCTCTCCGCCCTGCTGTACGACGGGGCCTTGTCGATCAGCCAGCGGCCCTGGTCGAAACAGTCGTTTAATAGTGATTTTTTGCAGGGTGGTCCTCGGATTCTGCTGGATTATGGCTTGAAATTGCTGGTTACGGCCCCTGTATGGTATCTGTTGTTCATCCGATTGAGGAATCACTCACTGGCTCGGCGGGTGCTGTTACATGTTGTTTTGTTACCTCTGTTCCTGGTGGTTTGGCAAGGCATATACTACCTTATTTCTGATACCATTGGCATTGGGCGTCTTCGCGACAGCGGACAGATTTGGGATACCTACATTGGTGCGTTGTTTTATTTGGTTCAATTCGGGATTTATCATGCCTACGCCTATTACCGCGACTACCAGCGGCAACAGACTCAGGAAGCCGAACTCCGCGAACTGGCCGTAAAAAGTGAACTGACGGCCCTGAAAGCTCAGTTGAATCCCCATTTCCTCTACAACGTCTTCAATACGATCAGTGCCACCGTCCCCTCCGAACTTGAACACACCCGCGAACTCCTGGCCGACCTGGCCGACCTGTTTCGTTACCAATTGCAATCCTCCAAAACCGACCTGGTAACCGTCCGCGATGAGGTGGCCTTTTTACAGAAATACCTCGATCTCGAAAAGGCCCGCTTCGGCGACCGGCTCCGAGTGGTTTTTGAGGTTCCGGAAGCCGTGCTGGAAACCAAAATTCCGCCGATGCTGCTCCAGCCACTCGTTGAAAATGCGGTGAGACACGGCATTGCTCCCCTGATTGAAGGGGGAGAAGTACGGATTCGACTGAGGCAGCAAAATGGTCAGTTACACGTTACGGTGGCCGATACGGGCGCGGGGATGAACGGTAAATCGGTGAACGGGGCGGGGGTTGGGCTGGCCAACACGCGCCTTCGATTGGCAAAAATGTACGGCAACGAGTTGGTTATGGAACCAAATACCCCCCAGGGTGTGCGGGTTGATTTTGTAATACCAATGTAAAGATTTGGGACGCAGAGTTTTGCCCAGATACGGTGGGTTGGTATTTTGACATCCCGACGCAGGAAGAATGACAAAAAATTCGATGTTCTCATTTTTATGCAAAAAGTAATTATCATTGACGATGAAGCGGCTGGCCGGATGCTCATTCGGCAGTACTTGGAAAACTACCCCGCCCTAATTGTGGTGGGTGAGGCCAACAATGGCGTGGATGCCGTGCGCCTGATTAATGAGTTTCACCCCGACCTGATTTTCTTAGATATTCAAATGCCCGGCCTGACGGGGTTCGAGGTGCTGGGGCATTTAGATGAGATTCCACAGATTATCTTCTCGACCGCTTACGACCGATATGCCCTGCAAGCTTTTGAAGTTCACGCCGTTGACTACCTGCTCAAACCATACACCCGCGACCGTTTTGCCCAGGCCGTGCAGCGCGTAACTGACCCGCGTACCAACAACCTACAAAAGATTCAGCCTCTTGCCGAAAGCCTGATGATCACAGCTACCGCATCGGCAGATCACTACCCCGAAAAGATCCTGGTACAAACCGGCAACCGGCTCATCACAGTGGCCGTATCCGAAATTCTCCGCATCGAAGCCGAGGGTGATTATGCTACGCTTGTGACAGCTAAGACACATCATCTTAGCAACTATGGCATTAGTGCCCTCGAAGCCAAACTCGATCCTCGCCAATTTATCCGGGTACACCGCTCCAACATCATCAACCTTCACTACGTCCGCGAAATCCAGAAATACCCCTCCAGCTACGATGTAATTCTGCACAACGGTAATGTAGTGCGGGTTAGCCGATCGTATATGGACAAAATTCGGGAGTTGACGTTTTGAAAGACATCTACCAAGGACACTGCGAGCACAAATTACAGAGGAAAACAGCGAGTCTAAATTTGCAGTGCTGCCTTATCAATCATATCAGCTTCCGGCTAAGAAACTAAGGGTACTTTAAAGAATCGTACAAAAATCGTCACGCCTATGCTACTGATTGAGTTGGACAGTTATTAAAAGTTCTTTCAGGTGAAGGATCCTTTTCGTGGACGAAAACGGCCAGTTGAGTAGGAGGGGAGCTTGTACGGATATAAACAGGTTAGATGCGTAAACCTATACCAGAAGCTTGCCGAGGAGTTATTGAGCAATTTTTGCCTGAAGGAAACTGAGCAGTACTGTTCTTGTAAAATCACGTAGTTTTAACGGTGCAACTGTTATGAGCTACGGCTCTATTCAGAATTAGCTTTTTCTTCAGCGTATGCGGGTGAATCAGCAGCGAGAGGTTCACAATAGGGCCTTCACGAAGCCGGTTTAGTTCTCGCCAGACACTTGAGCGGTATAGTACTGGTCAGTTTGTATTGCAGAAACTGCACTTTGTATACCTGCGTCCGGGTGTGGTGTGCAGACCTTTGTGGGGTGATCAACACGGATCACCCCAAACCGCTCCGGCAACCCGGTGCAACAACGCATGAACACCATTAAACGAGTAGCTTTAGGCAGTCAGGGCCTGCACGTATCGGTTGAAGGACTCGGCTGCATGGGTATGTCGGGATACGCAGGCGGCACTATCTACGGAGCCACCGACGACACGGAAAGCATAGCTACCATTCACCGCGCCCTCGAACTCGGCGTAACCATGCTTGATACCGCCGACGTGTACGGCCCGATGCACAACGAACAGTTGGTAGGCCGGGCCATCGTCGGCAAGCGCGATCAGTTTACCATCGCCACTAAATTTGGCTTTGAGATTGACGACAGCGGGACCTGGACGATGAACTTTAACGGCCGACCTGAGTACGTCAGAAAAGCCATCGAGCGGTCGCTCCGAAACCTCGGCACCGATTACATCGACCTGTATTACCTGCACCGGCTGGACCCCAACACGCCAATTGACGAGACGGTGGGCGAGATGAGCCGCTTAGTCGAAGAAGGTAAGGTTCGCTACCTCGGCCTGTCGGAAGTCCCAGTCGATATTATCCAGCGTGCCCACGCGATCCACCCGATTTCGGCACTGGAAACGGAGTATTCACTTTTCGACCGGGGCGTGGAAGAAAACGGTATTTTGCAGGCAACGCGCGAGATGGGCATCGGCTTCGTGGGTTATTCGCCCTTAGGCCGGGGCTTTTTGTCGGGCGAAATCAAATCGCCGGACGATTTCGACCCGACGGATTCGCGCCGGATGTTCCCGCGCTACCAGGGTGAAAACTTCTACAAGAATCTGGAGTTAGTGGAGAAACTGACCGAACGCGCTGCCGACAAAGGCGTTATGCCCGCACAACTGGCCTTAGCGTGGGTGCTGGCGCAGGGTGTCGTGGCCATTCCCGGTACCAAACGCCGGTCGTACCTCGACGCTAACGTAGCAGCCGCCGACATTAGCCTGAGCCAGTTGGAACTGGACGAATTAGATGCCGTTTTGCCCGTCGGCAGCACGGTCGGTTCAGCTTACCCAGTGTTTGACTAATACGTTAGTTGGCTTTGCCGTCATTCATTAATATTTGTTAGTTATACGACGAACGATCCTGAGTCACCACCAATAGAATTTCCTATGAAACAATCCGCCAACGGTTTTCACCTGCTGAACACCGTCACCGAGTATACCCGGTTTTACGGTCTGCCTGCCCCGGCGCATCCCCTGCTGACGGTGATTGATCTGGCCAGTCTACGCTACCTGCCCAACGATTCGGTGGCGAAGTCGGTGGTTACGCCGGTGGTGCAGCAGTTTTATATGGTATCGCTGAAGCGGAATCTACAGGGAGCCGCCATTCGGTATGGTCATCAATCGTATGATTATAATGAGGGCGTACTGAGTTTTCTGGCACCGGGACAGGGGTGCTGGTGGGCGGGAGCCGGGCGGGAGCTTGCCCAGGCGGTCAATTGGGAGGAGGTCAGTGGCTGGACGCTGCTGTTCCACCCCGACCTGGTGAGTAAATACCCGTTGGGCCAGAAAATGAGTCAGTACGGCTTTTTCACCTACGAAGTCCACGAAGCGCTGCACCTGTCGGCCGATGAGGAAAGCCGGTTAGACAGCCTGGCCGACAACATACGAAGCGAAAGCCAACGGCCTATTGATGCCTTCAGTCAGGATGTGATTGTGGCGCAGATCGACCTCCTGCTCACCTACGCCAATCGGTTCTACCACCGGCAATTCCTGACCCGGCGCAGCGTTGAGCATAACCTGCTGACCCGGTTCGAAAATCGGCTAACGGCCTGGTTCGCTCAGGAAACGACCAGCCAGACGCTGCCGACGGTCCAATTTTTTGCCGACGAACTGAACGTATCGCCCGCTTATCTGAGCGATATGCTCCGGTCGCTGACGGGCCAGAATACGCAGCAACACATTCATCAGGCCCTGATTGAACGGGCTAAACGGCTGTTGCTGACCACCTCGCTGACGGTGAACGAAACGGCGTTTCAACTCGGCTTCGACTACCCGCAATATTTCAGCCGGTTGTTCAAAAGCAAAACGGGCCTCTCACCGATGGCCTTCCGGCTGTCGGCCCAATGAGGACGCACCCCTACTGTATGAACCAACGTACCACGATGCCACTTGCCCGATTCGCCCGACGGTCGATACGCCATTACCAATGCCATGTACTAAGGCTCAGACATTTCGGGTACGTCGTCGGTGCCGGCACCGGTGCTGTCGGTGCGGCTGGCGGCTGATACGGCGACCCGGCCCGTGCATCAGATTGTGGACCGGGTAGTATCGAGTAACCTGCAGCTACCCAAAATAAACCTAACCAATTTCGTTATGAAACTGACAGACTATCGCCCCCTGGGCCGCTCCGGCCTGATTGTCAGCCCTCTGTCGCTGGGAACCATGAACTTTGGCGCCGAACGCTGGGGAGCCGCCGATGATGCGGCCCAAACCATCTTCCATAACTACGTCGATGCGGGCGGCAATTTCATCGACACCGCCGATGTGGACGTCAGTGGACGCAGCGAAGAACTCGTCGGGCAATTTATCGCCGACCGCAGCCTGCGCGACCGGGTGGTATTGGCTACGGACAGTAGCCAAAGCGATGGACCGCCCCGTAGCGCAGGTGGCATTGGCGTGGATTCTGGCGCAGTTCGGTGTTGATCGGCGCCAGCAAAACTGAGCAATTAGCCGACAACATCGCGTCGCTGGCCATTCAGTTTACGTCCGAACAACTCCAGACACTGAACCAGCGCAGTGCGCCCGCTCCGGTGAGCGTGTACCCCATTTTCCAAACCCAGATTCTTAAAAACGCCGTCTTCAACGGTACCGATGTACAGGGCTGGCAAGGGTAAGCATCCCGCCCCTACAATAAGCGCAGGGGCGGGTTAAAGCAGTCGTTCAACTGATGGCAAGCGGTTGGTAGCCCCCACCAGCAAGCCGACATACTCATTTCGGTTACGTAAATCCTCAATTCGGTTAAAGCTGCTTTTCAACGGTTGCCCACCTTTGCAACAACAAAAAAGCAGCATTATGAACATCGTATTAACCGGTTCTTTAGGGACCATTGGCAAACCACTCACCCAGGATTTAGTCCGAAAAGGGCATTCGGTTACCGTTATCAGCAGCCGGGCCGAACGGCAAACCGACATTGAAGCTTTAGGAGCGAAAGCCGCGATTGGTACGTTTGAGGACGAAGCGTTTTTATCGGCCACGTTTGGGGGGGCGGATATCGTTTACCTGATGGAAGCCTGGGAAGGCATCGGCAGCATCTTCGACAAGGACATGGATTTTGTGGCTGCGTTCAGCCGGATCGGCCATACTTACAAGCGGGCGGTGGAGCAGTCCGGGGTCAACCGGATTGTACACTTAAGCAGTATCGGCGCCCACACCAATGAAGGAACCGGCAGTCTCTACCTGCACCATACCGTAGAGACCATTCTGAACCAACTGCCTGCTGAGGTCTCTATCAAGTTTATGCGCCCCGTTGGCTTCTACACCAATCTGTTCCGGTACGTGGAAACCATTAAATCGCAGGGCGCGATCATCCAAAGCTACGGCGGTGACCGAAAAGAACCCTGGGTATCACCGTTGGACATTGCCGCTACCATTGCCCTGGAAATGGAAACCCCTTTTAATGGCCGAACCATTCATTACATCGCCAGCGATGAAGTGTCGCCCAATGAGGTGGCCCAAATCTTAGGCGAGGCCATCGGAAAGCCCAACTTGACATGGGTAGTAATTCCTGACGAGCAAATGCTAACGGGTATGCTGTCGGCAGGCATGAATGAGTGGATTGCCAGGGGTTTCATTGGCATGCAGGCCAGTCAGGGTACTGGCCTGCTGTACGAAGACTATTACCGAAACCCGCCAACCTTAGGCAAGGTGAAACTGACCGACTTTGCTAAAGACTTTTCCCTTGTTTATAACCAGTAAATCAACCAAAATACGAAACCGTGAAGAAAGCACTCATCACCGGAGCCAATAAAAGTATTGGTTTAGAAACGGCACGCCAGTTATTGCAAAAAGAGTATTACGTTTACTTAGGCAGTCGTACATTAAGTAACGGTGAAGAAGCGGTAGAACAGCTTAAAGCAGAAGGCTTACGCAACGTGGAAGCCTTCGAAATAGACGTTAGCAATGCCGAATCGGTCAACGCGGCCCGTGCCGAAATAGGCAGGAAAACCGATGTGCTGGATGTATTGATCAACAATGCCGGTATCACCGGTGGCTTGCCACAAACGGCATTGGGGGCAGGCATCGAGCAGTTTAAAAAAGTTTTCGACACCAACCTGTATGGTGTGATACGAGTTACACAAGCGTTTATTGATTTATTGAAAAAGTCGCCCGAACCACGCATCGTGAATGTAAGCTCAAGCCAGGGTTCGCTTACCTTAGCCAGCGATCCAGCCAGTCCGTATTACAACCATAAAGGAGCTGTGTACCAGCCATCGAAAGCCGCACTGAACATGTACACCATTATTCTGGCTTATGAACTGAAGGACACACCAGTAAAAGTAAATGCAGTTGACCCTGGCTTCACGAAAACGGATTTCAACAATCACCGTGGAACCGGTACTGTTGAGGAAGCCGGGGCGCGTGTGGTTAAATACGCCATCATCGACAAGGACGGACCAACCGGAATGTATTTTAGTGAAGAGAGCAACCCAGAAACCGGCGAGATACCCTGGTGAAAAACTGACTAAGCTTATTGGAGATCGACCAGATGAAAAGGAACGAGCATTTACTTCGGAAATTTAACTCTCTATCTGACGTTCATCGGGTGTTCGGGCTACCTAAGCCCCTGCACCCGATGATCAGTTTTATAGATATCAGGAACATTACCATTCAGAGCCACGAAGTAGCCGATTCGTTCGCGCTGAATTTTTATAAGATTGCCTACAAAACAAATCTTTGTGGCCGAGCGAAATACGGCCAAAACTATTATGATTTTGGCGAAGGCGGGTTAATATTTACTGCGCCTAATCAACTCTTTGAAACGCCCGATGATACGGTGAAATCTGGCTACCTGTTGCTCATTCACCCCGATTTCCTGCTGTCGTATCCGTTAGCCACGAAAATCAAACAGTATGGCTTTTTTTCCTATGCTACCAATGAAGCCCTGCATCTGTCCGATCAGGAGAAGACAACCATTCTCTCAATTTTTACTATAATTGACGACGAATTAAAAAGCAGAATCGACGACTTCAGCCATGATGTCATGATTTCGCAAATTGAGTTATTACTGAATTATTGCCATCGTTTTTACAAGCGTCAGTTTATTACGCGGAAAGCTGTTAACAATGATTTATTACAAAAGTTAGAATCGTTACTGGACGATTATTTCAACAACGAAAAGGCAGTATTACAAGGAATTCCGACCGTTCAATTCCTTTCCGACAGCCTGAATTTATCGCCAAGTTATCTAAGCGATATGCTGCGTTCCCTAACCGGACAAAATGCTCAGCAGCACATCCATGATAAGCTGATCGAAAAAGCGAAGGAGAAGCTCTCTACAACGGATTTATCGGTCAGCGAGATTGCGTATGCCTTAGGTTTCGAGCACGCGCAGTCCTTTAGTCGATTATTTAAAAACAAAACCAACCTGTCGCCGGTAGCCTTTCGGCAATCGTTTAACTAATAAAAAAAGCAAATCAGGCACTAAATCGGTATTAAAGGCAGCTACAAATCAGTTGCCTTCCGATTGCCGCGCTAAACTTTAAGCCGTTTGACAACTTGCGATTGGGTTTAGGCCAATGCTGACTGGCTGTTTTGGCTAAAACAAAAGGCATTTTGGCTAAATCCCCTTTTGAATGAATGATGACCTTTGCCTCATCAATCAAATAAAAAACGGTTTAGTATGAAAGCAGTCAGAATCTACGAATTCGGGGGACCAGAGGTGATGAACGTAGAAGAGATAGAACGCCCTGTGCCAGCCGCCGATGAAATTTTAGTGAAAGTGTATGCCAGTGGCGTGAATCCTGTCGACTGGGTAATTCGCAATGGCGCAAATGACAATTTGAGACCTTTTCTGTCATTGCCTATGACCTTAGGCTGGGATGCGGCAGGCGTAGTCGAAGAAACAGGCAGCGAGGTAACTGGATTTCAAAAAGGCGATGCCGTATACGGTGTTCCCAACTTTCCGGGTGATGGCAGCTACGCCGAATATTGTGCGGCCAAAGCAACTCAGTTTGCCCTTAAACCGAAGAGTCTAAGCTTTAATGAAGCTGCGGGTGTGCCGTTGGCAGCCCTTACGGCATGGACGGGTATGTTTGCCCATGGGAAACTACAGGCGGGGCAACGTATTTTAATTCAGGGTGCATCCGGTGGTGTGGGAAGTTTCGCCGTACAGTTCGCCAAAGCGAAAGGAGCCTACGTGATCGGAATGGCTTCCACAACGAATGTTGAGTTCCTCCGGCAACTCGGTGCCGATGAAGTGATTGATTATAAAACCCAGAAATTTGACGAGTTGGTACACGATGTTGACGTTGTCTTAGAGGCTTCGCCACTTCGTGACAACAATGAGCGACTGAAATCGGTGAGCGTATTAAAAGAAGGGGGGATATTGGTCAGCGTGAATACAGATTTCGCGTTTAATGATGAATTGATGGAAGCCCTTGCCAGGAAAGGCGCAACCGGTGAACTGGCGCCTAACCAGCCTAAGCAGGAGTGGTTGCAAAAGATGGCCCAGTTAATTGATGAAGGCCACGTGCAGGTGTTTATAAACAACGTGTTTCCATTAGAACAGGTGGCTCAGGCACACCAGGAAAGTGAAAGCTGGCATGTGCGTGGCAAGCTTGTCCTGGAAGTCGTTAAAGAGGATGAACAAGTATGAAGCTTTTTAAATCGATAAGTGAATTTCACCGGTTCATAAATCTGCCGACACCACAGCATCCGCTAATCAGCGTGGTAGACGTTGCAACTGTGCCGCATGTTGATCGTGATGAGCCGATGAATATGGTATTGGATTTTTATTCCATTTCTGTAAAAAGAATGAGCAATATCAACGTAACATACGGTCAACAACCGTTTGATTTCAATGAGGGCATCATGTCTTTTATGTCGCCCAAACAGGTCTTTAGCATGGCGGTTGACAACAAAAATGAAGAGGTAAAAAAATCAGGGTGGGTAGTTTACATTCACCCTGATTTTATATGGAATACGCCGTTCGCTAAAACCATAAAGCAGTATGATTTTTGGGATTATTCGCTCCATGAAGCCTTATTTCTTTCAACAAAAGAAGAAGCGGTTATTACCAATATCATCCTGAATGTTAAACAGGAATGTGATGCCAACATCGATACATTCAGCAAGCCAATCATCATCTCGCACATTGAAAGTTTACTGAATTATGCTGACCGGTTTTATCACCGTCAGTTTATCACCCGGGAAAAAGCGGCTCATCTGCTGCTTGACCGTTTGGAAACGTTACTGGATGACTATTTTAATAGCGCCGACATGATGAACAGGGGTTTACCAACCGTTCGCTATGTTGCCGAACAGCTAACTATTTCGCCAAAGTATTTAAGTAATCTATTGCGCCTGTTGACCGGGCAAAACACCCAGCAACATATTCATGAAAAACTGATCGAAAAAGCCAAAGAAAAATTATCAACTACGAATCTGACAATCAGTGAAATTGCTTACGAACTGGGTTTTGAACATTTGCCATCCTTTAGCAAGTTGTTTAAGACAAGAACGAAACTGTCACCTTTGGCATTCAGAGCTTCGTTCAATTGATTCATAACCACCAACGCATGAAACTCAACCAAAAAGGCCCCATCAAACCCCCTCCCGTACTGACTGGTCCGGGTCAGAAAACCGCCGAAGCCATTCAGTCGTGGCCGGCCATTATCTCAGCTACCCACTGGGATTTATTCAACCGGTCTCGCGTGGACGGAGCCGATTTCTACGTCAACGACGCTGAACTGGGTCATATTCACCTGAATGGGGAAGTGCATTTAGCCGCCACTAACGGACTGGGCGTAGCGCTGTTGCAGCGGGGAATGGCAAGCCCACTGCCCTACGGCAAGGCGCATGGCGATTGGGTCTCGTTCCTGATCCGCACCGATTCGGATGCCGACCACGCCGTCTGGCTGTTCCGGCTTAATTATGACCGACTCCAGGGTGTATCGATGGCCGCGCTGACCGAGCGCATAGCGGTTGGGTTGAATCCGGTCAGCTCAACGACCTTATAAAAAACCACGTAGTTTTGGCCCATGAATTTAGTTGCCAATGAACAGCCAGTGCCGGTGTATCCGTTGGAGCCGGACGAGGTAACCGGTAGCAAACTGTTTAGAGTGTATCAATACGAAGGCACTTTACCGAACCAGTCCGAACTGCTGATCCCGCACCGGAAAGATCATTACCTGTTTGTTTTTGTCAGACACGCGGGCACCCGTCAATGGATCGACATGAGGCCCTATGTGCTAAAGGATAACACGATTTACTTTTCAGGACCAGACCATATCATCGTAAAGGAAGAATTCAGGCAATTGTGGAGCACGGGCATTGCATTCACGCCTGCGTTCCTGTCACTCCCGGAAAACGCTTCGCTGAACAGGCTGCCGCTCATTCAAAATCCGCAGAACGGGCATGAATTGCTGCTTACGGAAGCAGACGTGTGCTTTGTCGAAGAGCTATTGAGCAAGATTCGCCGGGAATATGAACAGCCCGGCGAATGGCGGCAACGGATGCTGAGCGCTTACCTGACGGTGCTGCTAACGTACCTGAGCCGCCTGTACAGCGAGCAGTTTACGGGTGACGTTGCCCCGGTCGATACGCTGTTGCTCAGGCAGTTTCAGACGAAGGTCGAGCAGTGCTTCCGCGAATTGCATGAAGTGGGCGCGTATGCATCGCTGCTAAATCTGTCGGCCGGGCATCTGAGCGAGGTGGTGAAAGCACAAAGCGGCAGACCGGCCATCAAACATATCCATGAGCGATTAGTACTCGAAGCCCGGCGTCTGCTGTTCCATACCTCCCATTCGCTGAAAGAGATCACCTTTGACCTCGGTTTTTCGGACGCTTCCTACTTCAGTCGCTTTTTCAAAAGGGAGACTGGCCTAACCCCTGCCGACTACCGGGCCAGCATCCGTAAAATGTACCAGTGATGCCGCAGAATGTGTTCCAGCCGAACGCACGATGTGCGGTAACTTTGTCCTGTTAATAACTTAATTATGAAAACAGTACTGATAACAGGAGCCAACAAAAGCATTGGTTTTGAAACCGCCCGGCAATTACTACAGCAAGGCTATTACGTGTACCTCGGCTGCCGCCAACTACAGAAAGGTCAGCAGGCCGTCGACCAATTGAAGGCAGACGGGTTGACCAACGTCGAGCCAATTGTGATCGACGTAGATAACCTTAACTCCGTAAAAGCCGCCCGTGAAGCGCTTGGTCAGAAAACGTCTGTACTGGATGTGCTGATTAATAATGCCGGTATTAGCGGAGGAATACCACAAACGGCACTCGACACGGATATTAATGTGTTCAGGCAGGTATTGGAAACCAATTTTTTCGGAGTAGTTGAAACAACCCAGGCGTTTATCGACCTGCTGAAGCAATCTGCCGAACCTCGAATCGTCAACGTTACCTCGGGTCTGGGTTCGCTGACGTTGCAGAGCGATCCGGCCTGGAAGTATTATCCGGTTAAGGCAGCCTGTTACGTTTCGTCTAAAGCGGCCCTGAACGCCTACACCATCGTGCTGGCGTATGACCTGCGCGATACCCCGTTCAAAGTAAATGCCGTAGATCCGGGTTACACCGCTACTGATTTTAATCACCACAGTGGTCCCGGTACGGTGCCCGATGCCGCTGCCAGGGTAGTAAAAGCAGCCTTGTTCGGGTCAGACGGGCCAACGGGTCAGTTTTTCAGCGATGACAACGCACCGGAGACGGGAGTTAGTCCGTGGTGATCAATAGCGTACCGAGTAACAGAACGACCGCTGCGTGTTAAATCAGCGGTCGTTCTGTTACTCGGTACGTTGACAGGGCAGACCCACGTTTCAGTTGTCAAAATAGTGTCCCTGTTCAAGATCAGCCAGGAGCGATACATGACTGGGGTGCCAGTCCAACTGCTGCTGCGTCAGGGCACTGGAAGCCTCTAAGTCCATGCCAACGAAGCGCGCCATCCAGCCAAAATGGTCGGTGGCTTCGTCGGGTGATTTGGAAACGACCGGCAGGTTCAGTTGCCGTCCAATTACGCCCGCAATGTCACGCATGGGTACGCCCTCGTCGGCAACCCCATGATAGCGCGCTCCGGCGGCTCCTTTCTCTAAGGCCAGCCGGAAGAGGTGAGCCGCATCGCGTCGATGCACCGCAGGCCAGCGATTATGGCCGTCGCCCACATAGGCGGCAACACCCTTCTGGCGGGCAATGGCAATGAGGGTCGGAATAAACCCGTAGTCGCCGGTATCATGCACCGACGGCGACAGGCGGATCACCGACGTATGCACGCCCTGTTCTGCCAGTTCCATCGCCGTCTGCTCCGACATACGGGGTGAGTCGGCGGGTTCATCCGTTTCGGTTGCGGGGCGCCCCAACGTAAAACCAGCCAGCCCGGTGGTAACGATAAGGGGGCGGTCTGAGCCAACAAGCGCACTGCCGAGTGCCCGGATGGCGTTACGGTCTGTTTCACCAGCCGCTGCATAGGCGGCAAAATCATGAATAAAGGCTAAGTGGATAACTCCATCCGAAGCCGCTGCCCCGCGTTTCAGGCTCTCAAGGTCGTCGAGTGTTCCCCGGTGTACGTTGGCACCTGCTGCGGTAAGGGCCTGAGCTGATTGGTCGGAACGGGCGAGGCCAAGGACCTGATGGCCCGCTTCCCGTAATGCCTGAACGATGGCCGAGCCGATGAAGCCCGTTGCGCCCGTGACGAAGATACGCATACGTTTGTTGTTTTGTGGTTGTTAATGACACCACAAAGGTCTGGCAGGCGGGGTTGATTCGGTTGCGCGGATCAAACCATCTACTGACTAATTCAAACAATTGCCCTATTCCCGAAAGGCACCCGGAACCAGGCCCGTCTGCCGCTTGAAGAAATGACAAAAATGCGCGACGTCGGCAAAGCCGAGGCTGTCGGCGATTTCCGAGACGCTCCAACTGGTTTGCTTCAGCAGCAGTTTAGCTTCCTGCGCCACCCGGCTGCTAATCAAGGCAGTGGTGGTGTGGCCGGTCGTGTCTTTGAGGACCCGGTTGAGGTGGTTGACGTGTACGGCCAACTGGCTGGCATAGTCGGTAGCCGTGCGAAGGCGCACTGTTTGCTGTGGGGTGGCGAGGGGAAACTGTCGTTCCAGCAGGTCCGTAAACAAAGCGGTCAGCCGGGCCGACGCATACTGAGGGTGTGCCAGTACCGGAGTCGGCTGAAGCTTCTGACCTACGTAAATCAACTCCAGCAGGTAGGCTCGCAGCAGGTCGTATCGAAACGTATAGCCGGACATAATTTCCTTCATCATCTTCTCGAAAATTACCTCAATCGCTTCGTATTCAGCCTCCGTTACTGGCAGTGCCGGGCAGGAGTTAGGTTGAAAAACTGGCAGTTGGCTTAAGATTGCCCCGCCGTTGGCGGGTAGGAGAAACTCGTCGGTGAAGATACAATAATACCCCGCCTGTGCCCCGTCGTGGGGTAGCCACCGGTAGGGTACCCGCGAGGTGGCAAACCACAGGCCCCGCTGGTCAATCTCGGCAACCTGGTCGGCGTACTCTATCCGGCTGCGCCCGCGAAGCAGGCAGATTTTGTAAAAGGCCCGGCGGTCAAACGTCATGGGTGGTTTGTGTTGATAGCTGTGCATCAGGTCCGCTACCCGGAGAACGTTAAAGTGGCCGACTTGCTGCGGTATGGCTGAGGGTTGTGCTGTACGGGGTTCAGGATTCACTACAGGAGCTAACTTAGCGTAAAGTTCTTCGAGCGGGCGGGGTTTCATCACGGAGCGTTGTAAAAATCAAAGATAGGTGATGTTGTCGTATTATTCGGACCAGCTATGCCTGTTACGGGACGAATGGCCTCCACTTGACTATCGTATACGCTACGCAGCATTAACTCATTTTGTGCAAATTCCTTAAGTTCTTTAGAGAGCAACTTGGGCGTAACATCCCCAATTACTCGCTGTAACTCTCTAAAACGGCTTGGACCATTACGAGCTTATGCCGCCAGGATACCCAGTTTCCCAAAAGATACTGGCTATAGCCAGCCAGCACCAACCCCTGAACCGAATCGCCTTGCAAGACGTAACCGCTACACTAATGCGCCAGACCGGAGAGCTAACCTACTCCTTACTGAATAGCTTCGATACCCGGAAAGGAGAACTCGGCATAGACAGTGCCCTATCTGGTCGGCGTGCGTTGGTGGCGGCCCATAAGTTACCCGCTGCCATCGATGAGCTACTCAAAGCCATTAACACCCGTATTGGCCATCTTAATACTCCCCGACAGATCTATGATCTGAGCTTCGAGGCTTACTTTCAGTTATTAACTCTTCACCCCTTTGGAGCGGGCAACGGTCCCATGGCCAGGTTATTAATGACCTACACTCAGTACTACCACTACTTACCGCTTAGTCAAGTCTATGTTGACCACCGACCGGCCTACCTCACCAGCCTGGAAAGCAGTTGGAGCCAGAAAACGACGGTGCCCATTGTGGGTTTTCTGCACAGCCAGTTGCTTAAGCTGTTGGCAGAAGGCCTTGCCCAGCCGCCTGATGAGCAGGATTTAGATTGATCCAGTTCGGCCTGAGCTATCAGTTAAAATGGGAATATAAAACCATTTGTCATTCCCCTTTCCCAAACTCGTTCGGCGATGGCATTTTCATAGAGGTCCCCTTGCTGAGTCATGCTAATCAAAATATTGGCTCCTTTCAGCTTGCGAACATAGTCAAAACTACAATATTGGCTCCCTCGATCTGACCAGGTGTGAAGTTAGCAGGCTGGTCTGCATCTTCTGGCGATAGAGTTGCACCCAGCTACGAATCGTGTATCCACTGTGAATACCCAAATCAGCCATCACCTGGCTTACGTCTTCTTCGCCGAAGAGGATTCGAAAAACGGCGGTCTCTCGGAGGTGTTCGCTGTACTGAAAGCGGCCAAAAATCTCCTCTCTCATGTGTCTACTGAAAAATGCGTAGTAGTCTATTCGGCCAGAAAGGGCAGCAACTGGTCCAGAAACGCCTGTGGCTGTTCCTGCACAATCCAGTGGCCACTGTTGGCAATGGTGCCGCCCCGTACGTTGGTGGCCAGCGATTGTACCATCGGCAACACGTACGGCCCCGAAAATTCACCCCCCAGCGCCAGTACGGGCATTGTTAGTTTCTGCTGAGCGTACAACTTGTTTTGAGCAATATCGAGGCTATACACCGCTTTGTACCAGTCGAAACTGCTCCGTAATGCCCCCAACTGCGAATATGCCCGAGCGATTTCATTGATTTCCCCGGTCGTAAACGCGTTTTTATTGGCGGCAAACTTCTGAATAAATTCTACCAGATACGGCCGAATGGTTGATCCGATGGTGTGCACAGCCGCGTCGCCGTCGGCGGCATAAAATCCGAAATGCCACGAGCGCGCATCCTGCAACAGGCCCGTCCAGAACGGCTCAATGCCGGGTAAGGGGGCATCCATCAGCACTAATTTACGCACTTCGCCCGGATACTGCGCTGCGTAGGTATAGGCCACCATCATCCCGATGTCATGGCCAACGAGACTGATGCGCGGGTAGCCCAATTGCTGAACCAGCCCCCGCAGGTCGGCGGCCAGCGTTTTTTTGTCGAATCCATTCGGGAGCAGGGTTTTATCCGACTCGCCAATACCCCGCAGGTCGGGAACGATCACGGTGTATCGCTGCGCCAGGGCGGGCATCACCCGGTGCCATTCGTACCAGGTTTCGGGCCAGCCGTGGAGTAGTACCAGCGGCTCGCCCTGCCCCCCAATTACGTAATGCAACCGAACGCCATTGACGGTGGCCGTTCGGCTGGTAAAGCCGGCGGGCGGCTGGGCGGCTGGCAACAGGGCGTCCTGCTGGGCCTGAGTCTGGGGCGTCATTTCGCTTCCATTGTCAGTGCAGGCAGTCAACGTGCTGATGAGGGCAAGGATGGCAAAAAAGTGGCGAAGTTTCATCCGTATGTTTCTTTAGTTGACAGATTATTAATATTGATTGCATTGGCGCTTAACGAAGCAATGCTGCCCGTACCCTATCCTCGATGGCGTGACGTGTAGTTAAGCCGTTGATATCGCTATGCCAAAAGCAATGCCAGGAATTGGCAGCGCACCATAACGTCAAGCTAAAAATGCTGACTAATAGGTAGTTAATGTGTATTGATATCCGGGAAGGGGCGGATAATTAATCGCAATTCCTGCGATATATCGTAGTTAGCAGGAGTATACCTGAAATATCGGATGGGCGTATGCAGGGGCGAAGTGCTGGGGTCAGGCGGTGAACTCGCCTTACTTGAGTGCGTAACTGGCCCCTAATTCAGCGTTGACGCTGAATTAGGGGCCAGTTACTGTTTATTATGATGGATACCTTGGTTACTCTGCTACAGCACAAACGCTTTTTGAATACCCAGCTTTTGCATGCGCGATTCCAGCGTGTTGGGATGAATACCCAGCAATTCAGCCGCCCCACCAATTCCGCGAATGCGCCCACCCGTGTGTTTCAGGATTTGCAAAATATAATCCCGCTCATGATGTTGCAGGCTTTTGATGGTCAACACATCCGAGCGGCCTAAGCCCCTGGCTTGACTGGTGGCCGCCAGCGGCCTGCCCAGGTCAAGGCGGTTGCCTTGCGATAGAATTACCGCGTGTTCAATGATGTGTTCCAGTTCGCGGATGTTGCCGGGGTAGTCGTACGCCATTAATTGTTGCAGGGCCTGTGGAGAAAGGCCCGTCACCTTTTTACCCATCTTCCGGGTAAACTTCCGGGCAAAGTGCGTAGCCAGTAACGGAATATCCTCCCGTCGCTGCCGCAAAGGGGGCAACAGGATCGGAAACACATTCAGGCGGTAATACAAATCGGTACGAAACGTACCCCCTTTGCTTTCCTGCGCTAAATTCTTGTTCGTAGCGGCTACAATACGCACATCAATCCGAATCGTGGTTTTGCCACCGACCCGTTCGATCTCGCGTTCCTGAATGGCCCGCAGCAATTTTGCCTGTAGCTCCAGGGGCAATTCCCCAATTTCGTCCAGAAAGATCGTGCCGCCATTGGCCAGTTCAAACTTACCCAACCGGCGTTCGAGGGCTCCCGTAAAGGCCCCTTTTTCGTGACCGAACAGTTCGCTTTCGATCAGGTTGGCGGGCAGGGCCGCACAGTTTACTTTGACCATAATGCTACTCTTGCGGGGCGAGTAGTTATGAATTGCTCTGGCGATGAGTTCCTTCCCCGTACCGGTTTCGCCCTCAATCAACACGGTGGAATCGGTGGGAGCCACCAGTCGCACCTGATTGAACACCTGATCGAGGGCGGGGCTTTCACCCACGATTTCATCGAAGTTATAGCTAACCTTCAGTTCATCCTGCAAATAAACGTTTTCCTGTTCGAACTGCCCCTTTAACTGCTCGATTTCGGCAAAGGCCAGCCGGTTTTCCAATGCCAGGGCCATCTGCAGGGCGGCTTCCTGCGTGGTTTCCAGGTCGGCAGGGGTGTAGGCATACGCCCGCCGACTGCCAATTACCAGCGTAACCGTCT
Organism: Spirosoma areae; assembly: GCF_054781775.1. Classification (NCBI taxonomy): domain Bacteria; kingdom Pseudomonadati; phylum Bacteroidota; class Cytophagia; order Cytophagales; family Cytophagaceae; genus Spirosoma; species Spirosoma areae. Next base: position 75,199 of record NZ_BAAGTT010000033.1, read on the forward strand.
GCCCGCCCCGAACGACCAGCGGTTGGCAGATTAGCGACTTAATACCTGTTTTCGTAGTCAGTGCACTGGCCAGCGGGTGCCCGGTGAGTAGCTGATCGAATGACTCCCCCACGTACAGGTGCGGAGTAGTCGGCTGGACCAGTTGAGCCGACACCTGCTGCTGATAGGCCTCTTCGGATAGTCCCGCCTGTTGCAGAAACTCCTCGCGGGCGACCGGCATAAATTGCTCACCAGACTTAACAGCCCCCCAGCTCAGCCCTTCCAGCATGACGGCTTTGAGCGACGACAATAAGCAGCATAAGTCGCAGGAGAGCGACCGATCCAGCACGGCTGCTATATCCGGCAGAACCGGGGTTGGTTGTTGCTGGGTAAGCAGGATGTTGGAAATGGCTAACTGAGTCGCTTTCTGTTCATCACGCCGGTGTAAATCGTCGAACGACAGCAGGTTCTCCAACGCCAGCGACACCTGGGGTAACAAGCCGGTTAGCAAGTCGAAATGGTACGTTTTAAACCCCGAAGGCTGGGCCGACCAAAGCGCCAGGGCGGCACAGTAGCCGTGGGCCAGTGGCAGACGAAACACCAGCAGGGACTGAAACGAATAGAGTTGACTAATGAACTGGTACAACTCATGCCGGGCGCAAAATTGTCGGCATGATTCGCCCTCATACAGGCCCGACTGCGGGTCGGTTGCAGATACTAGCTGCTCCATGTCCGCCAGTTTGAACTGAGATTGCACCAGTAAGTATTGCAGGGTTTCGGTAAACTCATCGGACTCACCCCGGTACAGATACGTGTGGTAGGTGACCCCCTTAGGTCGGTAAATACGCAGGTTAAATCCCTCGAAGGGTACAATCCGGTTAATTTCGCAGGCCAGGGCCTGCGCTAGCTGATCAGGAGCTTTCAGGTTCACCAACGTATTGTTGAGCGCCAGTTGCAGCGATTTTTCCCGTTCACGCTGGTTCAGGTCCTCGCAGACCAGCAGGTTTTCGATTGCCATCGCCAACTGAGCAAACACCTCCTCAACCAGTTGAAGCTGATCGGTCGTGAAGGCCTGGGGCTGGCGGCTGGCCAAAACAATGGTACCGGCTTCTTTCCCGAAGATGCGCAGGGGCACGTACATGACCGACTGAATTCCATACGTATCGCGCGCCAGTTTGGGATTAGGATAGTTGGCACAGATGTCCGCGAAGGCCTGACCGACATAGACTCCCGGCCGACGGAACAACCCGGCCATAGGCAACTGGGTTTCGGTGAGTTGGTGCAGTTGCAGCCGCTGTCGGCTTCGGAACGATTCCCGTTCGGGAAGGGGACGGAAAATGCCCTCCTGTTTGCTGATTTCGAAACAACTGCTGAGAAAATGGAGGTTGTTGAAAAATGTGTTCGATACCAGCATATCGAAGGGCATAACCCAGTCGATTTCCTGTGCAATCTGTAGCAGGGTCGTTACCTGTGCGTCATGGGAGGAAATCGCGGGCAACTGGTTGATGAGCTGTAGCGTAGCGAGTTGGAGCGTTTTCTCCTTTGCTTTGCGCTCCAGCTCCTCATTCGCCAGGATGTTCGCAACGGCAATGGATACACCGTTGGTAACGGACTGAAAGAAGGAGAACCGGGCAGGAATGAAGAAATCTTTTTCGAGCGCGTTGATACAAAACATACCGATGGATTGCCCCCGAACCTTAAGATTAGTTGCCAGACAATCCCGATAGCCCATTTCCACCAGGCCGATATTCTCAACCTGGGGATAGTAGGGAAACATCGCGGCCAGTTCCTGAAAATCAAAAAGTACGGGACCATGTGCTTTGTCAATTTCAGCCATCATCCACTCGACGGGCGAACCTGGATGAGGAACATTTTTGGAAACGAGTGCTATCCGTTCGTTCCACTCGCTCGGGCTTACATCGGGCAGCACGGCCGCCAGGTCCGTATGGGTTTGCGTGGTGGTATTAACGATAAACAGGCCGCAGTCATGAAACCGAAACAGAGGTTTTATCTTGTCGATAATCAACTTCAGCAGATTGTCCGTTGACTTCACCTGTGCAATGGTTTCGCTGATTTCCAGCAGTTTTGTTTTCTCCTGTTCCCGTTCGAGAATCTCCTCGTTGGCCAGAATATTGGCCACTGCTACGGCCACCTGATCGGCTAAAGCCTGGTAGATAGCAAATTGGGTGGGATGAAAGTGGTTTTTCTCCCGTGCATTCAGCCATAGGGTACCGATGGTTTTGCCGCCTGATTTGAGCGTTGTAACAAGGGCCTGTTTGTACCCTCCCTCCTTTAGAATTGGAAAGAATGGATGACTGAATTGCTCAAAGGCTACTTCCCAGTCTTCAATAACGGGTGTCGTTGCCTCATCAATTTTTTGGATTACATGGGCCAGGTAAGAGTCTTTGTGGGGCACCCGGTCGAGACGTTCGGCCTGTAGTTGTTGGTTCACCTGCGAAGAGTCCCAACCTGGCATTCGTACCGCTAAATCGTAGTGATGTTGCCCATCAGGCTCAACAATGAGAATACCCGTATCATAGAACGATATAAGTTGCTGAATCTTTTCCCGAATGACGGTCAGCAGATCGGTCGCCGTTCGCGTGGACGAAATGGCCCCGCTAATAGCAAGCAGTATCGACTTTTCCCGTTCCCGTTGACGAATCTCTTCAATAACGGCAGGTGCGGCTTCGTAGTTGGTAATCATATCGTTTCATCTCGATAAACCGGCTTAAAAACCTGATTGCTACGTATTTAGTTTCCCCTCCCAACGTTCGGATGTTAGCATGGAATATCTCCGATATTTCGGAGATTGCTAACTTGCAGAAAGTGGATTTGTCATCCTCAATCTAACTAATATGTTGCTGATTATCAATGACTTATTATTAATTTATTTGTACTCAGTCGCCCTGTTCCGTTTCCGGCATACGTCTTGACTACAGGTTGTTGATCGGTCGCAGTTGTACGAACTGGTTATTCTTAAAGTATGCTATGCGTCCGTGAAGTCTGATACCGCATTCAGTTGCTTAAATCTAAAATTACGTATCCCCAGGAAATAGACAGTCAATGGACGTTCATCCGGCGTGTGTTAACAAGTTGATTAGGAACTCTCCATGTCGGCTAATGGGTAAGCGTTTGTCAATAAAGAAAAGCGTTTCAATCAGTCTACACGCACAATTATGAAAACAATTGTCATTGGGGGAGCCACCGGGGCGGTCGGTCGCGGGCTTGTCCGTCATTTCGTTGCCGGGGGGCACCGGGTCATCGCCATTGTTCGGGATGATACCCGGCGGTCGGAGCTGGAGGTGCTGCTGAGTCGTCAGGAAACAACCAAAGCCGACACCCACATCTTAGTGAACGCCTACCAGGATGAAGCCCAGATTGCCGATCTACAGGCCCAACTAACCAAACTGGGAACCATCGACATGGCCATTGCCAGTTTGGGGGGCTGGTACATCGGTCCGAAACTGGGCGAATTACCCCTATCCGAGTGGGACACGGTGGTCAACAACAGCCTTTCCTCTCATTTCCGGTTTGCCAGAGCCGTCCTGCCGCTATTGGAGAAGCAGGCAACGGGTGCCTACCTGCTCATCAACGGCGGGGCGGCCGAGTATCCGGTCCCGCATTCGGGGGTGGTCTCCGTTATGGCAGCCGCCCAGAAAATGATGGCGCAGGTCCTTCATCACGAAGCCAGTCCGCATGGGGTCCGCGTATTCGGCGTGGCGGCTTTTGCCGTTGTCAAAACTGATTTGACCGCTCACCTCGATGAGTTGTGGTTGAGTGCGGAGGCTATCGCGGAGTTTACCCTCAAGCTGGTTGATACCCCCGGCAAGTTGGGCCACTACTGGCACAAACTGCAAACACCCGAAGACCTGTTGATTTGAACGGGGGTACGAATCAACACGCACTTGCCCATCAGAACCTTAAAAAATAACGCGTAAGACAAGCCATGAAACAAACCATTCTCATCACCGGCAGCAGTACCGGCATCGGATTTTTAACGGCTAAACGGCTGGCTCAGGCGGGCCACCGCATCTACGCCAGCATGCGCGACATAGACGGCCACAATAAGCCCCGTGCCGATGAACTCCGGCAATTTGCCCAGGCCAACGGCCTGGCTATCAGTCCCATCCAACTGGATGTTACCAGCGATGCCTCCGTTAACGAGGCCGTTCGTCAGTTAACCCAGCAAGACGGCCGGATCGACATCCTGATCAATAACGCGGGTATCTGGGGGCCGGGTATGATGGAAGCCTTCACCCTGGACCAGTGGCAGCACTATTTCGATACGAATCTATTCGGATGCATCCGAACGCTGAAAGCCGTTTTACCCCTGATGCGGCAACAGCAGCGAGGCCTGGTTATCACCATATCCTCATTGCAGGCCCGGTTTATTCTACCCTACGGTGGCCCCAACCTGGCCACAAAATGGGCACTGGATGCGGCCTCCGAAGCGTACCGGTACGAACTGGCCCCCTTCGGCGTCGAGTTCAGTACGCTGCAGCCGTTCGATATGATGACCGAAATGAAACAGAAAGCTCCCGCCAATCAGGCGCAGGACCAGACCGTTATTGACGGGTATGGCCAGCCAACCTGGGACTATATCAAAAACGTATACCTAACCCCCGATCCCACCCGGGCGGGCGATCCCAACACCGTGGTCGATGCCATTGAGCAGGTCATCGGGGCGCCAGTAGGGCAGCGCCCGTTTCGGGTCACGGTGGCCAACCCCTTTCCCCAGATTGAGCAGATTAACACGTTGCAGGCGGACATGCAGACTAACCTGTTCGGCTGGATTGGCACCGCGCATCTGCTGACGCCAGTCGTGAGCGATTCGCCTGCCGTTGATCGAACTCAGTCTTAATTAACTCGTTAAGAAACATGCCACAACGACGCGTATTCTGGGCGGCTAATGTCCGTACTAAATCTTTTGCTGACCGATTGGCTGCGGCTGCTGCGGGCAACTTCGGCGAAATGTCCATCTTCCCGAATGACGTTAAAACCTTCACCGAGGGCGGGATGTCATTGAACCAGCTTAGACAAACGGCAGCCGATCAGGGTGTCCGTATCAGCGTACTGGACCCGTTTGCGTTGTGGGTGCCCGACACAACTCCCGCGTCCTGGGCCACAGCCACTGATTTGGCGTTTGTGAACTTCACCGAAGATGACATCTTCCGCATGGCCGAAGGATTGGGTATCGAGTCCATCAACCTGATCGAAACCTACGGTAATCCGGTCGATACCGAAGCGGCTGCCGACCGGTTTGCCAACTTAGCCCGGCGTTGTGCCGACTACGGCTACCGCCTGCAACTCGAATTTATGCCTTTCTCAGGGATCAATGACCTGGCCAAAGCCTGGGACATTGTCCGGCTGGCCGATGCCCCCAACGGGGGCCTGACCTTCGACGCGTGGCACTACTACCGGGGTACTGTTAACGACGACCTGTTGCGGACCATTCCGGGGGAGAAGATTTTTCAGGTCCAGTACGCCGATGCCAAACGAGAACTCAACGGGACGCTGGTCAACGACCTGCTGCACCACCGATTGTTTCCGGGCGAAGGGGATTTTCCGCTGGTCAGCTTAGCCAGTTTGCTGACCAGCATCGGGGGTCAATCGGCGGTAGGGGTAGAGCTGTTTTCCGACCGGATCGATGCGATGGATGCTGTTGAGGCTGGTAAACAGGTTGCTCACCATTTAGATAAACTGCTGGCTGGTTAGCCAGTCATTTCGACAAAATCAATAAACAAGGTGATGGACGAGAAATCAATACAGCCACTGGTCGATGAGATGGCCATCCGTTCGCTGGCCGACAAATTCAGTGACGCAGCCAACCGCAAAGACGGGGCCATGTTCCAGTCGCTCTGGGCAACCGACGGCGCGTGGCTCATTGGTGAGCCGATCAACCGGCAATTTTCCGGCAAAATCAGTATGGGCGAATCGCTCGTGCATATGCTGGGTCTGTGGGATTTCTTCGTACAACTGACCGGGCCGGGTGTGGTACTGGTAGAGGGAGAGCGAGCTTATGCGCGTTTTTACGTGAACGAAATTGCACGGGGTAAAGACGGGACGGGCAACTACAACCTATCGATGTACGAAGACGAACTTATCAAAGAAGACGGTCAGTGGCTGTTCCACAAGCGCACGTACCACACCATCTACCAGGACGCACCTGATTACCGGGGAGTAGTGCTGGGTGTACCGGAAATCCCCGCACACATCCGGGCGAAATCGTTGAATCGTTAATGCAACCTGATATCCTACACCTTTACTGAGCGTGTTCACGTTTGTTTTGTTCCATCATTTAATCTCACACCGATCATGAAAATAGGCATTATTGGCGCTGGTAATATGGGGGCGGCCCTCGGCAAGCGTTGGGCCGCCAGCGGGCATCAGGTGCTGTTCAGCTATTCTACCGATGCAGAAAAGCTGGCCCGGCTGGCCCGGTTCAACGAGCATACCCAGTCGGGAACGGTTGCCCAGGCCGCTGCCTTTGGTGAGGTCATCATGCTGGCTGTGCCCCCGCCGTCGCTGACGGAGGTGCTGGCCAATCCAGAACCGTTTGCCAACAAACTGCTGATTTCCTGTGTGAGCGGCCTGCGCCCAGATTTTACGGGAAGCACCGTTGGTCTTCCCACCGATCTGATACAGTCCGTGGCCGAGCAGATCGCACAACGGCTACCCGATACGCGGGTGGTGGAAGCCTTTAACATCACATTCGCTCAACTGATCGAGGAGCAAACCTTCAGGGATCGGCAAGCCAGTGTTTTCTATTGCAGCGATCATTCAGACGTGAAAGAGACCGTGTGCCGCCTGATTCATGATGCCGGGTACGTACCCGTCAACGCTGGTCCCCTGCTGACGGCCCGCAGTCTGGAAACGCTGGCCTCGGCCTGGGTGCAGTTTGCCGTCGTCAGTGGGATGTTTCCCCGGCTGGGAATCAACGTATTGAAAGGGTAACCGGCCTACTCTTTTACGACTTCGTTTTTCAACCAATGAATGATGAGGGCGGTTTTCGGGGCAAATTCCGCAAAGTGCTTATTTTTCGTAAGTTGATTCTTTATTGATCACCTAAATGGCTATCTTTAGTGGCTGACGTGATTACACCATGTTTGACCGACTTAAAGCCAGTTTAGACCGTTTGCTGCCCCTTACCCCCGAAGAGTTCGTCCACTTCGTGACCCTGCTGACGCCCCGCAAACTGACCAAATACGAACACTACCTGCGGGCCGGGGAGGTGTGTACGCATATTGCCTTTATTAACCAGGGCTGCCTGCGCTACTATTACCTCAAGGATGGCAGTGAGTTTAACGGCCAGTTCTTTTTCGAGGGGTCCTGGATCGGCGAATACCAAAGTTTCCTGACGGGTAAGCCATCGATCCAGTATTTTGACGCCTTAGAGAATGCCGAGTTGTTGGTTATGCAACACCGTGACTTACAAAAACTGTATACGGACCTGCCTAAATTCGAGCGGTTCGGGCGCGTTCTGGCCGAAAATGTGGTCATCGGCTCTCAGTACCGAACCGCGTCGCTGCTCTTCGATACACCCGAGGAGCGGTACCTCAAACTAATCAGCGACCGGCCAAAAGTAGTCGAGCGGATTCCCCTGCACCACATCGCTTCTTACCTCGGCATCAAACCTGAAAGCCTTTCCCGGATCCGGAAACGACTCGCCGATAACCGCTAAGATTTTTCTTTCTTAACCCAGGTCAAGATCTTTCCTGTCGTACTTAACCCAGGTCAAGGCATGGGGCCGGACGCGGCTGCACCTTTGTTGGGTAGTTCAGACACAAACAAACTACCCGATACGGATGAAAACGACTCCTGTTTTTTTAGCTTTTGGCCTGGGAGCCTTACTGATCACGGTTGCCGTTCAGGCGCAGGATACCGAGCCGACGCCAACTAAGCTGCCCATCTATGCCAATGTCAGCATCGGCTACGGCAACACGTTTTTTTCGGGCACCCTGGCCCAGAAAGAAACCGTCAATGATGGCCGGGGCTATGGCCGCAACCAGGGCAACACCCTAACGACCTGGTTTTACGCGGCCCCCAACCGCTGGAAGGGACTGGGCGTCGGCACGGGCATCAAAGGATTCTTTGCCACACCCAACAACGGCGGCAACAACGAAACCTACCTGTTCAACTATTACCATGTGGGCGTGGGGGCCAAATATTACCTGCTTTCCAGAACGTTCAACAAAGGGCTGTGTCTGAAAAGCAGTTTCGGCATCGGACAAATGACCGAGAAGACCAAGTTTAACAACTCCCGCACCTACGAGCATCAGTTTGCTGTCGGTACGACGCTGCTGGCGGGTCTGGGCTACTCGATTCCGGTGTTCAAAAAACGGTCGGCTCTCAACATCGACTTCGATTACGAAACGTCCAACCGACGGGGCGACGTGAGTAGCATCGGCGAAGATCAGCCGTTCCGCAACAGCCACGTGAGTCTGAACATTGGTCTTGGCTTCTAAACGTACTTCCATGCAAACTGCCATTGATGTATCCAGGCAGGCCGTCCCGTATGGTCGTCCCTCTGCCAAACTGTGGTTGATTTGCCTGCTCATGGCTGAAATCAGCAGCGTCGTTGCCCCCGTCGGCCTACTCTCGGCCTACTTTCGCTTCCCGGACATTCTGCGCGAACCCGCGTCGGTTGCCCTGCCCCTGTTTGCCGCTAACGCGTCGGTAATTGTCCCGGCTTACTACGTCTTCATGCTATCGGCCCTGCTGTTTTTACCCTTGTCATATGCCTTCAGTGCGGTTCTTAAACCGGACGGGTCGTCGGCTTTACGAGGGGCACTGATTGGAACGGGCGTGGCAACGGCCATTTTTCAGGCGATTGGGTTTAGCCGCTGGGTGTTTATCATCCCATTTCTGGCTGAACAATACGGCCAGCAACCGACCCAACAGCCAACGATTGCGCTGCTGTACGAAACAATTAACCGCTACGCCGGTATGACCATTGGCGAACATCTGGGCTTTCTGGTCATGGGTTGCTGGACCATCCTGCTGGCCCTGCTGCTGCTGCGGAGCCGTGTGGTGAAACGGTGGTTTGCCGTGCTGGGTCTGCCCATTGGCGCAGGCCTGCTGGTGAGCACCGGGGAACACTTCGGTGGGCCATTAGCGGAGTTATACGGCACGATCAATTTTGTGGCCAACACCGGCTGGTCAGTCTGGTTGCTGGGGATAGGGGCATGGCTGGCCTTCTACCGCCCTGTTCGTCAATTACTTAAACCTTTGGTGATCGTCGATGCAGTGCACTAAACCGCCCTTCCGTTAGTTGGCCAACCCGTCAGGGAGACTATCCACAATGAATATAGTGTTCTGGCCTTGTGCCGACGAAGGTTTTATTTTCACCTTATTCAGCCCACAACAAGGTCTGAAAAGTTGTTTCGGATGGCTGCTCCTTTTCAACCGCTTTGCCTCGGTGTCCCGACGCTTCACGCAGGCTGAGCTGGAGCAGCACCCGACTCATTACCTTAAACCGGGGCATCAAATTGAGCAGGACCTAACCTCATGTATGATGAAAGCAGGCAACGGACAGTCCAATAACGAGTTTGTGAAAATGAACACGGAACCTATTATTGCTCATATCAATCGGTATGTTGACTTGAACGATGGGGATGCCACCCTGATTCGTGCCGCCTTACGGAGTAAACATCTTAAACGAAAAGAATGGCTCTTACGGGCAGGCGAAGTGAGCACCGATGAGAGTTTTATCGTTAAAGGCTGCTTTCGGACCATCGTCACCAATCAGGATGGATTTGAACATGTGCTGTTTTTCTCGGTCGAAAACTGGTGGGCCGCCGACATGGCCTCTTTTCTAACTCAGACTCCCGCAACGTTATCCATTCAGGCGCTCGAAGACAGTGACATCCTGCAGTTAAACAAGAGTCAATTCGATGCCCTAAACGCGCAAGTCGTCCAATTTGTGCAGTATTTCCGGGTGTTGCTTCAAAATGCCTTCGTGGCTCAGCAACGCCGAATCGTCCAGAATCTATCGCTGACCGCCCAGCAGCGGTACGAAACTTTTTTGGCAACCTACCCCGCTTTGGAGCAGCGCGTGGCGCAGAAAGAGATTGCTTCGTATCTGGGAATTACGCCCGAGTTTTTGAGTATGATTCGCCGGAAAATGGCCGGGCACTGATTTCTTAATCTAGTTTAAGCGTCTGCCAGATTAGTTGCCTGACCTTTGTGATGTACTATCACCAACCAAAAAACACAATGCAACCAACTCCAATTGAGCATCTGCTCCACGAACTTGTCGCGATGGTCGAGGCCGGTCAGGCCGTTGAAGCAATTGATCGGTTTTATCACCCCGATGTGGTGATGCAGGAAAACCACACCGAACCCCGCGTGGGAAAGGCCATCAACCGGGCCTACGAAGTCGAATTTCTGGGCAAAATTACTGCCATCCGTGAGTACAAAGCCCTGAACGTCACGGTCGGCAGTGGCGTATCGGCCATTACCTGGGCCTGCGATTTTGACCATGCCGACTGGGGGCCGACGAGATTTACCGAGATCAACGTGCAGGAATGGCAGGAGGGGCTAATTATCCGGGAGACTTTTTTCTATCAACTGTAACCGACCGTCGCCATGTTTAGCAAAATCATTTCAACCAACAATGGCCTGACTGGCTGTTACTTCGCCTGCCACTCGGTATTGTCATGCTTTCGCACGGTCTCCAGAAAGCCTTTGGCTGGTTTGGGGGCTATGGCTTCACGGGCACCATACAGTTTTTCACCCAAACGATTGGCCTGCCGTGGCTCCTGGGTTTCCTGGTTATCGTATTTGAAACGGTAGGCGCACTGGCCCTGATTCTGGGGGTACTGACACGGGTAAACGCTCTGGCAACCTTTTTCATTATTCTGGGGGCGGTGTTAACGGTGCATCTACCGGTTGGCTATTGGATGAACTGGACTGGAAAACAGGCTGGGGAAGGGTATGAAATGCACTTGCTCCTGCTTAGTATGAGTTTGGTGCTGCTTTTAGTCGGTGGTGGCCGCTACTCGATTGACCAATTTTTGAGCAGGCAATCCGCCAATCAGGTTCGACAAACAGCCCTATCCATCTCAACCGTCTTAATCAGCATCGTATAGTGCGCCGGGTAGTTCAGAAGCTGGGTTATTTGCCGACTTTACCTATCAGCAAATGGATAATTAACACCCAATTTTTACGTACATCCAGCGACTGAAGCTGAGGCCGAATTGTTTGAAAAAAATCGCCCCCAAACACCTATGGAATAGGGTGATTTGATGAGCACAGAGATTTATAGGATAAAACCGCGTCCAGACTCAACTGGCGCGGCTTTTTAGATGGATGATTCTTTCGGTACAGTCAGTTGGAAAGGGAATAAAAATCGTGCTTCATTCCCCATTCACATCCTGGACAGTTCCGATTGGGATGAACTACCCATAATGCGATTAGCGAGAACCAAACACTATTTGGAGAGCCTGTCCCAACGTATAATTTGCCATTGTTGAGAAAGTACAACGCCGGGCTAACTTATGTACGTAGTTCGGCGTTGTACTTTTGGAAGAGGTGTTTACTACCTGTTTTTATGGCAGTCCCCGGTAACGCCCAGGGTATATCCCGGCGGCTGGTTTCGCACACCGGAGGAGCGCGGCAACTGGATAAACTACCCGACCGCGTTGGCTTTATCGAAGGCAAATAACAGAGCTATGACTGGCATTCCGCTGTATGAAGACATCAACCAACTGCATCGGCTGACGGGCGCGACACTGTGCACCCGCAATCCGCTCTTTCATTGCTTCGACATGGCCGAAACGAACAATCTGGTTGTGACCAGGTTGCCTCCTCACCGGGCCAATTTTTACACGCTCGCGCTTAATCTGAATACTCAGAACCTCCATTTTACGCTTAATCAGACCGAGTTTCACGACCCACGCTCTTTTATCGTTTGTGTGGCACCCGGTCAGGTCGTTCGGTGGTCGAAAGAAGGGAATTGGTTTGGCTACTGTCTGTTTTTCAAGAGCGAATTTCTGAGCGTATCGACGACGGTCAATTTCCTGCAACAGTACCCGTTTTTTAACATCAGCGAAACCAATCTACTGCCGCTCCAGCCCGGCCAGGAGACGCTGTTATTGCCCAACTTTTACCAACTGCTGGCCGAACAGCAAACCGACTCGGCCTTTAGCCAGCCGATCATGCAGGCCACCTTACAGGCCTTACTCTGGCAGGTTAGACGTATTTATGAGGAGAGCCAGCCCATGACGCCTTCCCGGAAAGCACAGGCTATCATCACAGCTCAATTTCAGTATTTGGTCAACGAACACTACCTGACTAAAACAACCGTTGATGACTACGCCGACCTGCTCAGCATAACGGCCAATCACTTGAGCCAAACCGTCCGTGACGCCACGGGCCAGCCCGCCAAACGATTCATTACGCAGCGTCGGCTGGCCGAGGCCCGCTACCTGCTTCAGTACATGGATAATACTATCGCCGAAATTGCCGATCACCTCCGCTTCTCCGAGCCAACCCATTTTGTGAAGTTTTTCAAAAAAGAAACCGGCTTGACACCTCTCGCGTACCGAGCCAGCTTGCGACCGGTGTGACGGTACGACTTACCAGTCAATCGGCTGTTTGTCTTCAAAAAAACCACCCGTCGGGCCGTCGTCGGGTAACGTAGCGGCCCAGATAATACCAGCCACGGAGTCGGCTACCGACCGCGCTCCCATAGTGTCCATGCCCGGAGCAGTTGCCACAAAGCCCGGATTGACGGCATTTATCAGCATACGCTCGGGTTTAAGTTCGCGCGCCAGTTGCACTGTCAGGCCGTTCAGGGCGAGCTTTGAGAGGCCGTAGGACGTCATTAGCGCCGGATGGACGGGCATCCCAAAAATCGGGTGGCTAAACGAACCCGCTCCGCTGGAGATATTGACAATACGTGGCGCAGGTGCCTGTTTCAGCAGCGGATGCAAGGCTTTGATGACGCGCCACGTACCGAACAAGTTGGTGTCCAGGGCGGTTTTGGTGGTGGCGAAATCGGTTTCGAGCGGAGCTGTACCGTAGTCAAAGCCACTACCCGCATTGTTAATCAATATGTCCAGTCGCCCGAAGCGGGCCTTCACAAACTCAGCTAACTGATCGATGCTTTCATCGCTGGTGATGTCAGCCGCTTCCCCCAATAGGGTTTGCCCACCGGTCGCCAGTTTGCTGGCCAGTTCTTCGGCTTTGTGACGGTCGCGGGCGGTGATAATGACGGTGAAGCCCTGCGCTGACATCGCTTTCGCTAAACCGAAACCAATTCCTTCTTCCCGACTTACGCCCGTAATCAGGGCAATAGTACTTTTTTTAGACTGTGCCATACCAATAAATGATTTAATATTAATGTGCTGATTGACTGTTGGTTAATGTTTTATTAAGTCGTTTCGGAATGCCTGCATGTCTTGTGCAATCACAGCGGGCTGCTCCCATTCACCAAAGTGGCCGCCCGCCGGATTGACGTGCCAACGCACGATGTTATACGTGCGGGCTTCCCACTCGCGGGGGCCAACGGCAATGTCGTGCTGGAGCATCATAAAGGCGGTCGGGACCGTCACTCGCTGCCCGGCGTGGGGGCTGGGGACGTGGGCGCTTTCGTAGTACGCCCGCATCGACGGGCCGATGGTCTGGGTAAACCAATAGAGGCTGATGTTGGTCAGCAGTTCGTCCTTGCTGAACACGCGCTCAAGTTGGCCGCCAGTGTCGCTCCACGTCCGAAACTTTTCGACAAGCCAGGCGGCTAAGCCCACTGGTGAGTCGTTCAGGCCATAGGCCAGTGTTTGCGGCTTGGTCGACTGTTCCATGGCGTACGCCCCTTCGGCCTGCATAAACTCCTGCCCTTTTTGCAGGTACGATTTCTCGGCTTCGCTCAGGTCGGCCGGGACACCGAATGTGTACGGATTTGACCCCGACAAATGCAGCCCCAACACGTTGGTCGGGTGCGCCAGCGCCCACTCTTTGGCAACACCTGCCCCAATATCACTGGCGCGCAGCATGAACTGGCCGTAACCCAGTTTATCGGTCATCAGCTTTTGGAACAGTTCGGCCATGCGGCTCACCGTCATACCGGGCTGGGTGGCTCCCGGCGAAAAACCGTAGCCAATCAGTGAAGGCACGATGACGTCGAACGAACGCCCCTCGGCGTCGGCCTGGGTCAGCAACGGAGTAATTGCCGCCATCTGGACAAACGAACTGGGCCAGCCGTGCAACAGAACCACCGGCGTGGATTGCTTGCCCTTACCGCGTTCGTAGAGAAAATGAATGCGCTGCCCATCGACCGAAACCACATACTGATGAAAGCGATTCAATCGTTCTTCCTGCCCCTTCCAGTCAAAGCGGGTTTGCCAGTAGCGGGTCAGTTCCTGCACATAAGTTCGGCTTGTACCGTAATTCCAGTCGCTGTCGGCTACCTCATCGGGCCAGCGCGTAGCCGCCAGTCGTTGTTTTAAATCCCGCAGGGCATCGGCTGATACGTTGATGCGAAACGGTTTGACGTCTGGACTTAGCCGCTACGCCCGTAGCGGCATGAGGGCCGATAAAAAAAGAAGTAGTCCGGCCAGCGGAATCTTTAGACGATGAATGGATTTGTGGTATATGTTCATGGCCCTGTACTTTGTTCGGTACTGCTTGAAAATGAATGGAACAAAGGTGGCGATTGGGCAGGGCACAGCGATAATCCAGATTCGGGTTATGGTGGCAAAAATCTTGGTACTCTACCGATGGGTATAATTAAAAAAGGCACAAAAACTGTCCCGACTTGGGTATATGTTAGGCTAAGAAATACCCCATTAAAAAAAATTCCGATGAGCGAACGCCTTAACCGACTACGCCCAATAAGACGTCGGCCCGCCCGTCTCGATAGAAGGAATGCTTTGTTAGCAGGCCGAATTGTACGAAGCACTTAATATTTTTATAAAATTCTTCGAGCAATATCAGCCATGGACGAGCATAGTTGTAGGGATCCTTAAAGAGAAGTACTTTGCAAATAGGTTAACAATCAATGTGTTTCGTTACGGGTTGCACCCGTTGAGAGGAATCACGCTACTGACTTGCTTGCTGTTCATTTCGTGGAATGGATTTAGTCAATCTGCTTCCTCGGTCGGGGGCTTTCAGGCTCAAAGAGTCGGGATTGCTGGGGCCGTTGCTGCTCAAATCGGTGCAATGAAGACATATTAGGTAAGCCATGCCCCGAACAAACCACCCCGACCAGCAGGATTTTCTGCTGCTTCAATTAGAAGACATCAACGCAACCTTCCCCCAGGGGATGATGCGGCCCTACTACCAGGCTTTCCACATCAATCGGCTTGAGGGTGTTCGGCCACACATTTCGGGTAAGCAGTTCCCATATCGCAAAACCGTCACGGAGTTTTTGTTGGTGACCCAGGGGAGCACCGTTCGGGCCAAAGGCATTGATCGGCATGAGATTTCGGCCAATACATTCTTTTTCGTACCGGCCTACCAAATTCGCACGGCAGAGTCGATGAGCAACGACATCCGGGGATTCTTTTGCCACTTCCAGACCGATATCTTCAAGAACTGTTTCCTGCAAAATGATGTACTGGATGAGTTTCCATTTCTGCAATACATTGGCAATCCATTGATCCGGGTGCCGGACGAAGCCATGCCGCGTATTATGCACCTGATGGAACGGCTCGAAGCGGAATACCAAAACACGAATCCGAATGAATTTAAACTGTTTGCTACCTATCTGCTTGCCCTATTCTTCGAATTAAACCGCTTTATAGGCTTAGACGCGAAGACCAAAGATGCGGCTTCGCTGCTCACCCAGCAATACAAAAATGCCCTGATGCAGCATATCTACGACATCCATACCATAGCCGGGTATGCCGCCCACCTGTCAGTGTCGCAGACCTACCTGAACCGATGCTTACAGACGACAATGGGTAAAACTGCCCACGACATGCTCAATGAGATGCTGCTGCTCGAAGCTAAAACCCTGCTCAAACAAACGGCCTTAAGCATTAGTGAAATAGCCTACAAAATCGGTAAACAGGATCATAGCGATTTTAGCCGCTTCTTCAAACACCACACGGGATCTACCCCAAAGGAATTTCGGAAAGGAGAATGACTTCAGAATAACCCATCCGGACCCATAAAATCCAAATTTCCCTCTCTAAAATCCTCTTGTTTGATTTTTGCATAGTCTGTATTGAAATTGCCTAACTCCCTTTTTTTCAGGCAGGTAATTTTGTTGTGTCTTATTTATGCGGTATTAATTCTTGAATTAGTTCTGCAAAACCGAAGCCAATAAAACCGCTTATCATGAAAAAAAATACGGTAACTGCGCTCTGGCGCATCATCCTGCTGGTAGGGCTATGGCTGCCGAATTCTACATATCTATTGGCCCAGAGCACCCCAATCTCGGGTACTGTGAAAGGGGCAAAAAATGAAGTCATGCCTGGGGTAACGGTCGTGCTTAAAGGGGCAAATAAGGGGACAACTACCGATCAGAACGGCACCTATAGCCTTGAAGCACCGGTGGGCAGCACGCTGGTGTTTTCGTTCATTGGCTACCAGACGCAGGAAGTGGCCATCAACGGCAAAACAACCATTAGTGTAACGATGAGTGAAACGTCTGCCAGTCTGGATGAGGTCGTCGTGACGGGGGTGTTTGATAAACGAACGGCCCTGGAATCGTCGATTGCCATCAGCACGCTCAACAGCCGAGCCATTTCCCGATTAGCCGCCAACAGCGCAGCCGATTTATTGAGTTATACACCGGGGGTTTACGTCAACTCGTCGGTGGGCGAAATCAACAACACCGTTTATTCGCGGGGTGTCAATGCCAACCAGTTTGGCGCATCGGGCGGCAACGGCTACTATTATGTGGCCCTGATGGAGGACGGCCTGCCTGCATCGAATATATCATCGGGTAATATCGTAGCCGATTATTTCTACCGCGCCGATGCCACACTTTCCCGCCTGGAGTCGGTCAGGGGTGGATCGGCCTCCATTACCGGCAACAACTCGCCGGGGGGAATTTTCAACTATGTATCGAATACGGGCCAGAAACCGGTCAACGAGGTGGGGTACAAATTCGGACTGGAAGGCAACGGGCGGAATGTGTTCAACCGGCTCGATGCCAACCTCGGCGGGAAGCTCGGGTCGTCGGGTTGGTTTTACAACGTGGGCGGTTTTTATCGGGCTTCGGAAGGCCCGCGCAACCCCGGCTATCTGCTCAACAAGGGGGGACAGATTAAAGCGAACTTGATAAAACCGCTCGCCAATGGAGGGTACTGGAAGGTGTACGCCAAATACCTCAACGACAGAAACGCCCTGCCTCAGGCATTGCCCGCCCAGAATTATGATAACCCCGGCATAGCCGCCGGGTTTACGAACTACGATTCGTATATGTTGCCCAAAGGAGCGTCGGTTCAACCACTTTGGGGGACGAGCAATACCTACACGTTCGACCCGGCTAAATTAGCCCACAGCACCGACATCAGTTTAGGCACTGAACTCAGTCTGAACCTGAAAAACGGCTGGACGCTCAACAACAACATCAAATATTCGCACAAAACCGTTGAGCAGGATCTAACCATTCTCTCCACACCGACCTCCCTGACCAGCCTGCTGACCTATGCGTTAATGGGCTTTGTTACCCCCGGCAACATTTCGTTGAACGACCGGGCTACCGGTCAGCAACTGGCCGAAATCAATGCCGATTTTTCGAGAGGGCCAAGCTGGGCAGTTACCAGGAACAACCTGCCTAACCAGCAAATCATGGCTAACGGGGTGTTGTTCAACTTCACCAGTTACAGCCAGTCGAAAGTCGATGAAGTGATCGAGCAAATCAGCCTCAACAAAAAAGCCGGGAAGCATTCGCTCACGTTTGGGTCGTATCTGGCGTTTTCGCACCTGGCTACCGACCCCAACGGTACGGCTAACACCTCGTTGAGACCCATCGAAAACAAAGCCAGCCCGCTGGATATTACGTTGACCCTGCCGGGTGGTGGCCCAAAACTACAGGTGACCAACCCGCTTGGGTATGCCGGGCTGTCGGGCGGGCGGTTCTCCTTTACTGCCAACGATATCAATCAAAATCAGATTGCTTTCTACGTGGCCGACGGGATTCAGGCCACCGACAGGCTAACGATTGATCTGGGAGTACGCTATGACAACATCGGGGTCAATGGCTCAAACACCGTCGGTATTGAAAACCCGGCGGCTGACAAAGGCGGTGTTGACAATAACCCGCTGACGCTGTACGACAATTATTATTTCGTGAAAGGCCCCGTGATCCCGTACCGCAGCAGCCTGAACCTGATTTCGTATTCGGCAGGGGTTAATTACAGACTCAACAATAGCTCATCGGTCTATACCCGCTTTTCGAGCGGGCAGAAAGCACCCGATTTGCAGTTCTACTTTGATAATTACCGGGACCAGACGGCCATTCCACAGGCGAAAGCGCAAACCGTGACCCAAGTTGAAGTAGGGTATAAAATCAAAACGGCAACGGTGTCGGGCGCCCTTATTCCGTTCTACAGCCGGTTGAGCAATGTCCCGGTCTCGACTGTGGGGCAGGATACGGACGGTACGTCATATTTTACCCCGATTGTGTTCAACACCCTCTCCACATTTGGACTCGAAGCCGAGGCCAATGTCAACCTGTCCGCTAAATTCAGCATCAATGCGAATGCTACGGTTCAGAAGGCTACCGCAACGGTATGGCAGGCCTGGGTGATCGGCAATAACGGCAAAGCCGATGATCAATTGGTGAACTACAACGGGAATACAGGGGAGAACGTACCTGCCCTGATGCTCAACATCTCGCCGGTTTATTCAGTTGGCAAAGGGTATGCCATGCTCACTTACAAGTACCTCGGCGCCCGGCAGGCCAATATCGCCAATGTATTTACCCTGCCGGGTTTTGGACAGTTCAACCTGAGTGCCGGGTACACTATCAGCCCAAAAATTTCGCTGACTGCCAATATCAACAACCTGGCCAATACGGTAGGGGTGATGAACTGGCAACCCTCGACCCAATTTTCGCTCGTGGATGCGTTTGGTCACGACAGCTTTACGGTTGAAAAACGCAACGCAGCCCCCAATTCGATATTTCAGATTATACCTATTCAGCCCCGGGCGTACTTCCTGACGGTGAAATACAGATTCTAACGATGTCGGATTTACCTCGGTCACGGCTCACCCTATACCTCAACTCATGTTGGTCATGAAAGGAAACGTTAGTATCAGTAGGCCTTTATCTACGCAGAGGAAAGCGGGTCCTGTTCAGGCATGGACATTGATCATGGCCATGTTTTTGCCCATCATGGCCATTATTGCCCTGGCACCCGCCCTGCCGACCCTCATGGCGCATTTTCGGTACATTCCTAATTTTCAGGTTTATGTGCCCATGCTGCTCACCGCGCCGAGCTTTTGTATCGCCCTATTATCGCCATTTGCGGGCCGGATGAGCGATGTGTTCGGCCGACGTCGGTTACTGCTGATAGCCATGTTTTTATATGGCTTCGGCGGTATTGCGCCATTCTTTCTGGATAACTTCTGGGCCGTTATGGCTGGTCGGTTGATACTGGGCGTAGCCGAAGCTTTTATCCTCACCATCGGCAATGCCCTGTTAGCCGATTATTTTGCCCCGGAAGAACGGCCCAAGTGGCTTTCCATTCAGGGGATGGTTGGCCCTTTTCTGGCCACCCTGGTGATTTATGGCAGCGGGTTTCTGGCGGGCAAAGGATGGCAATGGCCCTTCGTGGTGTATGGGCTGGCCTTCCCTATTTTCGTGTCGGCCCTGCTGTTTCTATGGGAGCCGGATAAAAAGCAGGCGGCCGAAAAAGTGATCGTGAACAGGAGCGCGTTTCCCTGGCGAACGGTGGGATTCGTCTACCTGGTTACCCTCGGCACGTCGGTTATCTATTATGTTTTCATCATTCATTTTTCGCTGGTTTTAACTGCCAACGGCATTACCAGCGAAAGCAGGATCGGTATCCTCAGTGCCATTGCCAGTATCGCCGTTCCGGTTGGGGCTTACGTGTACAGGCAACTGTCGGGTCGCTCTATTTTTTACCTCTTACTGCTGGTGTATGGGCTGATGGGCGTGGGTTACATTGGGATAAGCCTGGCCCACGATGAGCCGTGGATAATGGCTACGGCCTTGATCCAACAATTAGCCGTGGGAATGACGATACCCACCTTAGTCGCCTGGGCGCTGAGCAGCCTGCCGGAACAACACCGTGGCCTGGGTATGGGATGCTGGTCGGCCAGTTTCTTCCTGGGTCAGTTTGTCAACCCAATCGTTATAGGATTTATCAATCAGGTTTCGGGCGGTATTGTCTCTACCGTTATGGTGATCGGTATTGGCTGCCTGCTGATCGCACTTACTGTATGGCTCCCCTTATTGTATCGGCAAAACGGAAAATTTAAAACAACCTGATCCTCTGTGGAATCAAATCAACGTCAAAAACAAACAATAGCTATGGCTGCTGAATCGTCAATAAAACGGGCCGTTAGCCTGTATAGCTACCAGGAAGAGTTTTTCCTGCAAAAGATGTCGCTCGAAGACTGCGTAGCGGCTGCGGCTGCGACCGGAGCCACGGGCATTGAACTGATTGGCGAACAGAGCATCTGGGACTTTCCGAAGCTGACCGATGCCTTCGTGGACCAATGGTTTGGCTGGATGGATACCTACGGCGTGACGCCCGTTTGCCACGATATGTTTCTGGATTACACCCGGTTTAAAGGCAAGTACTTTACCACCGACGAGGCTCTGCAATCCATCATCCGCGATTTGAAATTTGCCAACCGGCTGGGGTTTAAGGTGATGCGGATTATCGTGAACACCACGCCCGAACTGATGGAACTGGCCGCCCCCTACGCCGAAGAATACGATGTAAAAATGGGTATCGAGGTTCATTCGCCCTGGCACATCAACAGTGCCTGGATGGAACGCCATTGGGAAGTGATGGAGCGTACCGGCTCCAACCATCTGGGCTTCATACCCGATTTTGGATCGTTTACCAAACGGCTCGCCCGCGTCATGACCGACCGCCTGATTCGTCAGGGAGCCGACCCCGACATTGTCGCCTTCGTGACCGACCAGCATGAGCAGGGCGTAATGGCCGAGTACATCATCGCGCAGGTGGCTCAGCGGACGAGAAACCCGCTCGACATTGCGGTAGCTGAATTGGCGCGGCACAACATCTACGTCAATCCCAACAGTTTGCTGCAACACATTCCGCGCATTGTCCACGTTCATGGCAAGTTCTACGAGATGCTCGACGACTATACGGAGTACAGCATCCCTTACGATAAGATCGTTCCGGTGCTGCAAAAAGGCGGCTACGACGGCTACATAGCCAGCGAATACGAAGGCAACCGCCACATTCAGGACGTGCAGGAGGTAGACAGCGTTGAGCAGGTACGTCGGCATCAGGTTATGCTTGCTAAATTGGGCTGTGGGAGCGGTCCACCGTCGCGGTCGGATTTGGGATTCGCTCCATTATCCGGCGATCCGTCGGAGGTCCAACCCCTGCCTGCCTCAGCAAAGCAATAAATGCCAAATCAGAAATCCCCAGTCTAAAATCCAAAAGCTGTGTTTGAAAAATATATGATTGTCGAGACCGACGTGGAGAACGTAGTCGAAGACGGAAAAATAGTCGGCGTCCGGTTCGGTGCCCGATTGCCCTACTACCGGGGTATCTCCCTGTCGTTGCTTGAGGAAATCAGTCTGACGGTTGATGGTGCTGAAATTCCCCGCGACGACCTGCGGCTGACCCTTCACGGGAACACTTATTCGCTGGCCGAACTGGCAACAAAGGCTGATGACCGGTGGAACATGGGCGAGGTAGCGCACATCCGCTTTACGCGAGAAAACGGTCTGTCTCCCGGCGAACATACGCTGGGTCTGATGATGAATCTCCGGATTGCTTACATGCCTTTCCCCTCCATCCGCAAGTCGGAAAAAACGATTCTGATTTAGGCTCGGTAAGTTGCTCAATGGCTGACACTTCCTCTATTATCATGCAAACCGACGTATTAATCATAGGCAGCGGACCGGTAGGGGCTACTTATGCCCGCCTGATTTCGGAACAGGCTCCGCAGGCAACCATCCTGATGGTCGATGCCGGACCGCGTTTAACTCAACAGGCCGGGCAACATACCAAAAACATTGTCGACGGGGCAGCACGGGATGCCGCGCAGGTACGTTCGCAGGGGAATCATCAATCGCCCTACCCCCTGACAACGGTGCATGAGCGGGCCGCAGCCGCCCAAAGTGGAACATTAAGCATCGAGTTACTGGCCCGCGCCGGGGTGCATTTAGTAGCCGAAACGGTAGCCGATCTGAGCCAAAGTGGGATGCCTGCTGCCGCCTTGTCCACCAATGTAGGGGGCATGGGCGCGCATTGGACCTGTGCGTGTCCGAGCCTGGGGAACGGCGAAAAAATACCCTTCCTGACCGATACCGAGTTAGCTGCGTACTACCAGAAAGCCAGGGCGTTACTACACGTCACGCAACACGCTTTCCCGGACAGCCCCGAAGCCCTGGCTATTTTGAACGTACTGGGTGATTTGTTCAACCCTATTTTGTCGTCCGACCGGCAGGTAGACCGTATGCCACTCGCCTGTCAGACCGATGCGTCGGGCGCCCGCTACTGGACTGGACCCGATGTAATCCTGGGCGAACTGGCTGATCAGGCTTATACAGGAAACTTTACCCTACGCAGCGATACGATTTGCCGCCAGTTGCTGCATATCAACGGTCCGGGCCATGATCGGCATGTAACGGGAGCCATCGTGGAGCATTTACCCACAAATCAGCCAGAGCAGATTGACGCAAAAATTGTCATCGTTGCCGCCGACGCGCTTCGAACCCCCCAATTACTCTGGGCCTCTCACATACGCCCGAAAGCCCTGGGGCATTACCTCAACGAACACCCGTTTATTTTTTCATTTGCTGAACTGAAGGAAGAGTTTATTGACAAAAGCCTGGCCAGTGCTTACAATCCAGCGGGGCGGACTGAGCCTACCGTTGGTGTATTTTGGGTACCCTTCGATGCGCCCAATCATCCATTTCACGGGCAGGTAATGCACATGGACGTATCTCCCCTGAAAATTGAAACGCACGGTAATCCCCGGCACATTGTTGGCCTCGGCTGGGGTGCCTTGAAAGAAATGCGCTACGAGGACTGTGTTGTTTTCTCGGAAACAGAAACCGATTATCTGGGTATGCCCAAAATGGCGTTTCAGTATCAGTTAACCGAACAGGATTTAATGACTATTGCCGGTGCTAAAGCCGCGCAGGCCAAAGCGTTAACGGCCTTTGGGAAAGTGATTCAGGAAGGCGAACAGACCCTGATGCCCCCCGGCTCATCGCTTCACTATGAGGGTACTACGCGTATGGGTGTAACCGACGATGGCACGTCCGTTTGTGATACGTATTCACAGGTCTGGGGCTTCGATAACCTGTTTGTTGGCGGCAACGGGGTTATTCCTATCGCCACTACATCTAACCCTACCCTCACC
Source organism: Spirosoma areae (assembly GCF_054781775.1). NCBI lineage: Bacteria > Pseudomonadati > Bacteroidota > Cytophagia > Cytophagales > Cytophagaceae > Spirosoma > Spirosoma areae. Next base: position 98,677 of record NZ_BAAGTT010000033.1, read on the forward strand.
AGTATAGCCATGTCCATACGAGCCTTTGAACGAGTCCTGGAGCAGCTTGCTAAATAATTGGGACCTTTAACTGAACGCTGAGTCAGTGGGAGAGAGGATCCTGACACTAACTCGGCCTTTTCCGTATCATAACTCAGCAATGCTGAGCTAACCAACAGTAGTCAAGCCGGGTACCCGGCTTATCAACCTGTTTCGGTAGGGTCTATTCGGTCAAGTGCACCGTAACCGGGGCAGGTCAGGCAACCCGATTTATGAGAAAAGCAAAAGACTATCCTTAGTATGAGTAAAAAACAAGTTATTACCCTGAGTGTCCTGCTGGTAATCGCCATGAGCGCAGGCCTCTCCTCCTTTGTGGATCGGGACGAAGATCCAACCAGGAAACCAGAGGCCAATCGGTTTACACCCGTCGTGCTAACGCCGGAAGCCTCCCTGGATGAACCTATGATGTTTCAGGTACTAAAAGACGGTACCGTCTATATCATTGAGCGCAGGGGAGCCGTTAAAAAATTCGATCCGCTGACCCGGAATGTAAGCCTGATTCATCAATTTTCGGTTCATACGGGTAGTGAACAGGGGCTGATCGGGCTGGTGACGGACCCCAATTTTGCCCAAAACCACCTGATTTATCTACTTTATTCGCATCCCGTCGAGGCCAAATTCGTACTTGAACGCTATGAACTCCTGGATGATAAACTCGTTGTAAGCTCAAAAAAACAGCTGCTTGAATTTCCCGTTGATCGCGAAAATGTCAATCACACGGGTGGAGGCATGTGCTGGGATGCAAGAGGAAATCTCTTCATAACCACGGGAAACAACTCGGGTAACCAGTACCTGGCTCAGGTAGACGAACGCCCCGGCTTTTTCAAGCGTGACGACCAGCGTACCTCGGCCAACACCAATGATCTACGGGGTAAGATTCTCCGAATTCATCCAGAACCAGACGGCACGTATACCATTCCGGACGGCAATCTGTTTCCCAAAGGCACGGCCAACGGGGACACTACCGGCGGGGAACCGCGCCGAACCCGCCCTGAGATTTACACTATGGGCCACCGCAACCCCTGGCGGGTATCCATCGACAGCCAAACCGGTTATCTGTACTGGGGCGAAATCGGGCCGGATAAAGATAGTGATGGAGAGGATGCCCCTCGGGGATACGATGAGTTTAATCAGGCCAAAGGGCCTGGCTTCTTTGGCTGGCCTTACTTCATCGGTAATAACACTGCCTATCCTAAGTATGATTTTGCTGCTAATAAACCAGGTCCTAAGCAGGATCCCATGCATCCGGTCAATAACTCGCCTAATAATACCGGACTGAACCAATTACCCCCCACGCAGCCCGCCATGATCTGGTATCCGTATGCGGTTTCGGAGGAATTTCCCCTGATGGGGTCGAGTTCCCGCTGTGCGGTAGGAGGCCCTATCTATCATCGGGCAGATTTTAAGAATCCCGCTCGTCCCTGGCCGGCCTATTACGAAGGGAAATGGATTGCCGGCGAGTATTCCCGGTTTATGATTTTAGCCATCACCATGGATGAGGCCGGGAATTATAAATCCATGGAAAAAGTGGCTCCTGACTACCACCCGGTCCAGCAGATTGATCTCAAATTCGGCCCCGATGGGGATTTGTATGTGCTGGAGTATGGTGGCAATACGGCTAAGTCGGCGCTGGAATCCCGGCTGATTCGGATTGAGTACAATGCGGGAAATCGCAAGCCCGTTGTTCAGGTTTCATCAACCAAAAAAGGCGGTGCCATTCCCTTTCAGACTACCCTCTCTTCGGCCGGAACCAAAGATTATGATGGCGATGCGCTGACGTATGCGTGGAAAATAACGGGGGGCGGTTCTGCTGCCAGGGTTTTTAAAACGGCCAATCCACGCGTTCGTTTTGATAAAATGGGTGTTTATACGGCTACACTAACGGTAACCGATTCCAGGGGATCAAAAAATAGTTCTTCCCTACGAATCGTTGCGGGTAATGAACCTCCCCAAGTAGCCATGAACGTGGTGGGAAACAAGAGCTTTTTTTTCGATGGCAGCCCAATACAGTATTCCGTTGATGTCCGGGATAAAGAAGACGGCACGCTGGCGTCGGGCAGGATAACTCCGGCGCAAGTGGCTGTTAGCGTTGATTATGCCTCAGAAGGGCTAGATTTTGTCGATATTACCACGAGCCATCAAACCCTGGATGCCTCCACCCAGCATTCGCTGGCGCAAACGCTCATGAGCCGGAGTGACTGCAACAGTTGTCATACGATCGATACGAAAGTACTGGGACCAGCCTTTGCCCAAATTGCAGATAAGTACAAAACCGATCCGGACGCGGTTGATAAACTGGCCAGGAAAATAAGGAGCGGTGGTAGTGGCGTATGGGGCGAGGGAAATATGCCCGCTCATCCCTCCATAAGTCTCAACGATGCGGGCACGATCGTTAAATACATTCTGGCCATCAAGAACAAAGCGGTTAAAACCTTACCCATTCGGGGCTCGTACTTAGCAAAGATACCCGACGCGGATAATGGCCGGGGAACCTACATTCTGCGGGCAGCCTACAAAGACAGGGCGACTTCGGTTCCCTCACAACCCACCGAAGCTGTCGTGATACTGCACAGCCCCACTTACCTGCCCGTTAAAGCGGATGTGATTGAAGGCGGAGCCGTGCGCGATCAACTGGATGATTATGTGTTCCTGACGGCTAAGAACAATTCATTCATGGCCTATAAGGAGCTTGATCTGACGGGCGTGAAGCAGATAGAACTCAAACCCAACTGGCACATTTATGACATCTACAAAGGGGGTACGGTTGATATCCGACTGGACTCGCCAACGGGTGAGTTGATTGGGTCAGCCGAGATTACTCCCGATCAATTCAATCTCCGGCGTCTTGGGTTGTTTGGTCCACCGCCAGGTCCTCATGCGGCCCCATCAGGCGCTCCCGCTGCCCCCCCCGTGCAGCGCCCCCGGGTTCTGCCCCCAACGGACAGAAATACCAGTACTAAATCCGCAAAAGCCAAGATTAAAGAAACTACGGGTGTGCATGATCTGTACTTTGTGTTCAAAAATGAAAAAGTAACCGGACCGGAAGCCTTATTTCCTTTATTCAGTGTAAAGTTTTCTGATGAAGTGCGGTAAGGTTTATGCTCAGCAGGAATTCAGAAGAAGCCAGTAAGTCAACGAATCGGTAGTTACCTTTATTAGAATCCGTCTATGTCTCTAAACCGAATAAGTCTTATCCTACTGGGTGTACTTTCGGGACTTACCCTGTTTGCACAGGAACCCACCTATACCAGTCCGCAGGGCATTGAATTTATCCTGATTAAGCCCGGCAGCATGGTGGTCGGCAAATTTCAGCCAACGGTCAACCGGGGCGGTATGAGTGGTTTTGGCGGACCTCCGCCCGGCCAGGGAGGAGCGCCATCCGTGCCACGACCTGCCCCGGTCCGACTGCCCGAATCAGATTATAAGCTGGCTGAAGAACTGGCCAAAAAAGACGCCATGCCCGGCTTTAGGGTAACCATCAGCAAGCCCTATTACATGGGCAAGTTCGAGGTTACCCAGGCGCAGTGGAAAAAAGTGATGGGGTCAAATCCATCGACCTTTCAGGGTAGTAAAGTCAACGATGATGCCGATATGCACCCGGTCGAGAGTGTCTCCTGGCAGGATGCTCAGGCTTTTGTTAAAAAGTTGAATGCGCTTGATAAGGGGCACAAGTATCGGTTACCCACCGAATTTGAGTGGGAATATGCCGCCCGGGCCGGCGCTCAGGACGATATTTCCTGGAGTGATATCCGCGCCAGTGCTGTCATCGCCACCCAAACGACAAGCCCGGCAGGCACCAAAAAGCCGAATGCCTGGGGGCTGTACGATACGCTGGGCAATGTCTGGGAATGGGTGCAGGATAGGTATAATGAAAAAATCTTTGCCGATTCCACCCCCCCTAAATCGGGCAGGCAACACGTCCTGAAAGGCGCTCCTTTTTATGGCGATGTGAAAAATGCCACTTATATGACCCACGCGGGTGGTCCGGGCAGCGGCTACGATGTGGGGTTCCGTTTAGTAATGGAAGTGGAGTAAATCAATTCCTGTAGTGAAGTAAAGTTTTATCCCTCCTGAACCATGCACCGTCAAGTCCTAACACTCCTGTTGGCCCTCGTGCTACTGAGCAGCTTAGCGAAAGCCCAGGTGGGTAAAATCCCCGATGGCTTCAAACCTATTTTCAATAAGAAAAACTTAAAAGGCTGGCACATCAGTCGGACGACTCACCAGGGCACCACTCCCAGCTTTACCGTAGAAGACGGCGTCATAGTGGGAAAAGAAAAACCGTATGGGCAGGGCGGACTTTTATTGACCGATAAGCGGTATAAGTCCTTTGAGTTTTATGCGGAAGTAAAGCTGGACTCCTTCTGCAATAGCGGTCTGTTTTTACGCTCCAACGAAGGGGGTTCCGCCTACCAGATTGAATTGGTCCTACCGGGCAATACGGGCGACTTGTTAGGTGAACGAATCAACCCCAGCAGAGGGGCTAAGGCTACAGACCGGGAAAAGGTCTGGCGAGCCAATGATTGGAATTCCTTTCGTGTCAGGATGGAAGGGGAAATCCCTCATCTAACGTTATGGATCAATGGCGTACAGATGTGGGATGTTGAGCAGCCCAGGAATGACTTTATTGCCGCGGCTACCGAAGGCATGATCGGTTTGCAATGCCATTGGACGGCGCTGTATTCGGCGTCTGCAGGCAGTGGTATGCCCTTAACTTCCTGGCGACCGGACGCGGCCATTAAATTCCGTCATCTTGCCATTAAAGAATTGCCGTAATAGCCCATACCATCAAACTGCGTATGTTCGAGGACTGAGGTTGACAGAAATCAAAATAAAATGGGAGATTTTGTCAGCACATTAACCGGCACTAAATAGCCTCGTTCAGATTCAACTAAAGCGGCTTTAGTGATATCTGATTAGTTTGGTGCCGTCGGTTGGAATCGGCTCCGCGACGGCGTCGTAGTGGCCGGTGCGCCGGTGCGACACTACCCGGGCCGAAGCCAGGGAATAAAAACTAAGCTTCACTCCCCATCTACATTCTAATCAGTCCTGGCCGTAATCGGAGATTTTCGTAAACAATTCAGGAAAACCACCCAAACAAGTTTACATATCTACCGCTGACCTTTAACATGGTCATCAACCCAGCCAAAAAGTCCACGGTCCATTTATTAACCTGTTTTGCCAAACTAAAATCAAATGAAAATAACGCTGGCGACCTTCCTCTTCCTCAGGTTGTTGACTCAGCCCATCCTAGCCCAGATGCCTGCCGACCAGCTTTTGTTTGGAGTGGCCTACTACGACGAGTATATGCCCTATGAGCGGCTCGACAAGGACATCCAGATGATGAAGAAAGCGGGCATCAATGTCGTTAGGATTGCCGAGTCTACCTGGAGCACCGTCGAGCCTCGGGATGGTGTATTTGATTTTACCCACATCGACCGGGTACTCAACGCCATGCACAGGCCGGGCATCAAGGTTATCCTGGGCAACCAGCCTCAAAAAGAGCAATCAGGTAGCCATGCTTTTCAGCAATGAAGCCCTGACGGGATTCAATGCCTTTAGTTTTGGGTGGGGATCCCGAGAAGCGTACAACGACATTCTGCGACCGATGTACGATGCGTTATACCAGCTGAATATCGGGGTTGATTTTGTTGATCCATCCAGTACCAATCTAAGCCACTATAAGGTGCTGGTGGTGCCGGCCTTGTATGTCGCGCCGACCAGCCTGCTGGGTCTCGTTGAAAGGTGACCCGTTCGAGGTCGGTAAGGAAGAGAACCGGGTAAAAACCTGGATGGAACTAATTACCCCGACGACAGCCAGTGTACTGGTCTAATACGATCATCCGGCTTGGGGCCAGTACGCGGCCATTACTCAAAATAAGTATGGCAAAGCCCTGGCTACCTATGTGGGCTGCATGACGGGCGAGAAAGTGCTGGGCAAGTTCATGGTCGATGTCGCTAAGAAAGCAGGCCTATGGGGCGCTGATCAGGCCATAGCGTTTCCCCTCATTACTAAATCAGGAGTAAACCGGCAGGGGAAAGTGGTTCATTATTACTTTAATTATTCAGACAAAATCAACTCGCTTACGTACCCCTATCGCGCCTGGGGTATGAAGATTGTGGTAGAGAAATAACTTCTTATCCTGATTTATTGGGACGTTTAAATGAACGGTGGCTGGGCAGGGGGAAGTGGTAGAATTTGGATCTTTTGGCGGCTGGACAATGCTTGCGGCCAACAGCCTAAGCAACTGGCAATGCATAAAATGCACGATGGGCACCGTCGCCTTCTGAACCGTCATCAGTGCCCCCGGATTGGAGTTGGACACTACTGTTTATGCCGCGTTTCTTTAGTACTTTAATCAGTTGCTTTTTGAGTCAATTACCCTGACTTAAAAAACCAGCTTGATGTCAAATTAAACGGAAAAAGGCTATAGTTTGCCTTGCTCTTGATAGCAAAACTGACCAAGTTCATAGCCTGCTCGTTTGTACTGACTCAGAAGTAAGTCAAATTGATGAAGCGATAGGGAATTATCAGGTAGTTGGTTCTCATTGTGCAGAAAAATGGTTCGCTCATCAACGTTTACGTTTTGCCACAATAACCAGTCCTGGATCGACAGATGCCGTTTTAGGTAAACGTCAATTGATTCACTCGTGGACGGGTATAGGCCTTTGGTTCTTTGGTAGCGGTAGATCCGACAAAAAATACGATCTAAAGCGTTTAACTCCTCGGTAGAGCGCATTGATCTGAGATTTAGGGAGTAGCTTGACCGACAGCTTGAAATGCGGGGGACGGGGAAGGGACTCAGTAAGCAGTGATTCGCCTAAAGGTAACTAAAGTACAGTGGTACTTCCTAAACCAGCCAGCCGACATAGCTTTGCAGTAGTCTGATTCAAGATAGTAGTTGCGGGCAAACCAAATGGTTGATCGTCAACCAGCAGATAATTGTAAGGGCGCAGTAATAGATAAATGGTTACGGCCAGTTCAGGAGATGCCAGCAGGGTCTCCGTTTTGAGTTCGCCCGGCCACGACGGAGGTAATAAGGCCAACCAGTGCTCCAGCCGGACTATAGCCTGCTGCTTAGCCACCCGGTAGCTCTCTTTATTGAGGGTAATACCTGCTTCAATGACGTAAGGATGTACCACCGTTACCTGAATGGCCTTCAGAGGAGTAGCGACCAGCCAGCGTTGTAGGGCAAGGGCTGAGTCGACCGAGCAGTCGGTGGGAAAAAAGGCCGTTTTCATGGAGTTGCCATCACTTATTGAGTACCCTGGATTACGTTCAGATGACTGCCATGACAAACTGGTATTTCGTGTCCCTGCTTATCCGTGCCGGTCGGATTATAGACGCCCCGAACCAAGAGCAACAAGGCCAGCCCAACGGTAACAACGGGCATTACGACGGTAAACCGCCGACGCAGTGCCACTGGAAACAGGTTAGGTAAAAAGCGGACCAGAAGCAGGGCTGGCACGGTACCCATCCCAAAAAGCACCATGTAAACCGCCCCGGTGGTCGCGCTGCCCGTCGTGATGGCTCCCGTCAGGGCTACGTACACCAACCCACAGGGTAACAACCCGTTCAGGAAACCCAGTCCGGTAAAGGCCCGCAGGGAAGGTTCGCGAAGAAAGCGGGTCATGGGCTGAACGACCCAGCGTGTCGCCCGGCCAGTGGTCAGACCTGGCAATTTTCCCCGGTTTAGCAGCGTCCAACCCAGTAAAAACAGACCAGCCGCGATGGACACTGGCCGTTGCAGACCCGCCAGCAACAGCCCCTGACCAACCGTGCCCATCAGCAGGCCAAGCCCGGCATAGGCCGTTATCCGCCCGGTATGGTAGAGTCCCAGTGCCAGCCCGCGTTTTGGGCGGGGTAACCGCCCAATCGGCAAGGCCATCGCCAGCGGCCCGCACATGCCCACGCAGTGCAGGCTGCTAACGACGCCCGTTGTCAGGGCGGCTGTCCACCAAAGTAGGTACAGATTCACAGGCGTTTATAAAAAGATATCCTCTTCAGTGTAGTAGCCGTGCTGCCCATCGGACCAGGTAAACTGAACCCGCCAGTACCCTTTGGCCAGTTTGACCGTTGACACAACCTGCTGACTGGTATGGGCCGCTGGAATGCGTACCACAAAGTCCAGTTGCCGATCCGCAGGTCGGTAAAAGTGAATCTCGCCCTTGAGCAGCGTTGGGGGCAGGGCTACAGCGAGTTGCTGGGTTTTGGCCTGATAGATCATACCCATCGGTTTTTCATGACGGGCATTCGCCATTCGGTCGATCTGCTTCTGATACACAATTTCGGTTTGGTAATAGTCGTCCCGCACCAGATCAACGCGTTCGCGGTGCATCCAGAACACCATAAAGCCGATAAACCCGGCAAACAGGATGAAGGTGAGTACAATGGCTTTTCCCCAGTTCATATGCATAAGGAGTAAAAGAGTAAATGAGTGATTGTCTTGTCGTGGTGTCGGGTTCTTAAACCCGACATAAGGGTGGACGAGAGCGGGTCGGGTTTGAGATGGCACCGCTCCGGCGGCCCGACACCACACTCACCTCACTTCACCGGCCCTAAAAATGTTGTTTCGATTTGATCGACTACCTTATCGCCGACCAGCACGTCGAGCCGGAGCGGGGTGCTGTTTTGGCGAATGGTTTTTTCGGGCAGGGTGATAAAAAATATACCCTTGGTCAGTTCTCCGGCGGGCAGAACTGAAAACGGCTGCACGAAGCGCAGGCGGGCATCGGGGCGGCTCAACCGGAACCGAACGGATATCGACCGGTAGGTTTTGTTGATCGCTTCGACCAGATACAGATTCGATACGGTGCCTCCCCTTTCGCGCTGAAACAACTGCCCCGGTGCCCGCAGCACGAGTACGTCCGCAACCGGGCGGCTGACCAGCATAAACCCCAATATCCCCACTAACAGCACCAGAATGCCGGTGTAGGCCAGCGTCCGGGTCGATGCGTTGCCACCGATAAACCGTACTGGTTTTCGATCTTCGATGCCCTGCTGCGAATCCAGCCGGATGAGTCCGGACGGGCGGTCGATTTTAGCCATGATGCTGTCGCAGGCATCCACGCAAAGGGTGCAGTTAACGCACTCTAATTGCGTACCGTTGCGAATGTCGATCCCCACCGGGCAAACCTGAACGCACAGGTGGCAGTCGATGCAGTCGCCTTTTGGGGCCGGGTGTTCTGCCGTAGCAACCGATACCGGGGCATGCACCAATTCCGCTTTGGTCAGCTTGCCGCGTGGTTCGCCCCGGATGTAATCATAGGCGACGACCAATGAGTTTTTATCCAGCAAAACGCCCTGTAGTCGTCCGTAGGGGCAGATGGTGGTACAGACAATTTCCCGCAATCGGGCAAACACTAAATAAAACATCCCCGTGAACAGCCCCATCGTTGCCAGGCCCGTTAAATGCGCGGCCGGGTTATCCATCACGAGCGTCAGCCAGCCGTCGCGACCGATGATATAGGCCAGAAACGTGTTGGCAATGGCAAACGAAATCAGGAGAAAGGCCCCGTGTTTCAAACTCTTTTTGGCCACTTTTTCGGCCGTCCACGGTCCGGCGTCGAGTCGTTTTTTAGCCGTGTAATCGCCCTCGATCCAGGTTTCGATTTTGCGAAAAACCATCTCCATGAAAATTGTCTGCGGGCAGGCCCAGCCGCAAAACACCCGCCCATACACCACCGTGAACAGGGCAATGAACACGATAAACGTAACCAGCCCAAAGGCAACCAAGTAAAAATCCTGCGGCCAGAACGGCACCCCAAAGAAGACAAACCGGCGTTCAATCACGTTGAATAAAAACAGCGGGTGCCCGTCGACCCACACGAACGGCCCGGCAAACAGGGCGACCAGCAGCACGACCGCCATAGCCTCCCGCCACCGCGTAAACCGACCCGTGATGCCGCGTGGATACAGCCACCGCCGACCGCCCGACGCATCGGCCGTTGGCAGGGTATCGCGGAAACTGGGGATGGGTGGAGTTACGTGGGTGTTCATCAGCTTGTTTAGTTAACGAATGGCTACCGGAGCGACGGCGGCCGATACGTTTGCCGGTTCTTTCTCGCCCTGCGGTTCCTTTGCCCCGGCGGGGTTTGAGCCTTGCAGCGACATCACATAACTGGCTAATTGTTGAATTTGAAGCGGGTTCAACTGTCGTTTCCAGGCGATCATACCTTTTGCCGGTACGCCTTCGGTCAGGGTGTGGAAAATGCGTTTGACGCTGCCGCCATGCAGCCAGAATGCATCCGTCAGGTTCGGGCCGACTTTCCCCTCGGCGTTGACCCCGTGGCAGGCGGTGCAGTTTTGTGCGAAAAGTACCTTGCCAGCTCCAATGCCCTTTAAATCAATTAGTTGGGTTACCGTGTTTTCGTTGATGCCCCCCGCTACTTTGGCGATGTATGCCTCACGTTGTTTATCGGCAATGGCCATTTCCCGGACGTATTCGCTGCCCATGATGTCGCCCGAACCGACCACATGGAAGACGATCATGTAGGTTATCGCAATGGCAATACTGCCATAAAACAGACCCATAAACCAGGGTGGCGTCGGGTTATCGAGTTCGGCGATACCGTCGTAAGCGTGTTCCATCATCAGCTCTTTCTCCTGACTCAGCAAATGCAGACCCGCCACCCGTTGCCACAACGAACGCGGATCAATGGGTTTGGTAACGGGTATCGGCTGGGGATCCAACGCTTTTTTGAGGATGATCAGCAGGTATAGCGCCATCACCCCAACCCCGATTAGGCCGATCAGCAGCATTAGAGACAGCAGGAGCCATACCAGTTCCTGACCCGATGCAACGTTCCAGATCGATTGGGCGGGATCACCCGATAGCAAGAGTAAGAGGAGATTCATAGATGGAAGGTGGGTTTAATCAATTGTCGAATCATCGGGCGTCGAATCATCGAGCGGCATTTGGCCCATTTGCTGGATGTATTTCTTATCGACTACCAGCAAATACACACCGACCAGCACGAAGAATATTAGGAACGTCAGGAACGAGCCGATCATAAAGACGTCCGCACCGGGGATTTTTGAGATGAATTGTCTGAACATGCGTTTGATATTTTTGTAGAGCCGCAACCCTTTGCGGCTCATGACCGGATGGTTTTGCTGACGCATAGGAGCCGCAAAGGGTTGCGGCTCTACACATTATTCATTCTTTTTAATATCCGTGCCCATTCGTTGCAGGTAAGCAATCAGGGCGACGATTTCACGGTCGGGTGCCACGCGGATGCCGTCTTTGGCTAAGTGACTGCTTATCAGTTTCGCCTGCTGTTGCAGGTCAGCGTTGGCCGCGCGAATCGTCTGGTCATCGTAGGGAACACCCACCTTTCGCAGGGCACTCAGCTTATCAGACGTATTCGATATGTCGAGTGGCTGGTCCAGCAGCCACGGATACGGCGGCATAATCGACCCCGGCGACATCGACGTTGGGTCGCGCATGTGGTGATAATGCCAGGCGTCTGGGTATTTGCCGCCGATGCGGTGCAGGTCGGGGCCGGTGCGTTTGCTGCCCCACAAAAACGGGTGGTCATACACGAATTCGCCCGCTTTGGAATACTCACCGTAGCGTTCGGTTTCGCTGCGGAACGGCCGCACCATCTGACTGTGGCAGCCTACGCAACCCTCGCGGATGTACAGGTCGCGGCCCTGCACTTCAAGCGCAGAATAAGGCTTAACGGCCGCAATCGTGGGTACATTCGACGCCACCATGAACGTCGGCACTAATTCAACCATTGAACCAATCAGGATGACGACCAGCGAACCAATGAGCAGCGGAATAGGACTGCGCTCGAACCAGCGGTGCCAGTACGTATCGCTCCCCGTCGGCACGTAGATTTTCACCAGCAGCGGAGCCTCGGCGGCTTCGTTACGGACTAATTGTCCGGCCGCCATCGTTTTGAACAGGTTGACCGCCATCAGAATCGCGCCCAGCAGGTAGAACGTACCACCCACTGCCCGCATCATGTGCATGGGCAGCAGTTGCAGCGTCGTCTCCAAGAAATTCGGGTATTTCAGGACGCCTTCGGGCGTAAACTCCTTCCACATCATCCCCTGCGTGAAGCCCGAAATGTACATCGGCACGGCGTAGAACAGGATGCCCAGCGTACCGAGCCAGAAGTGCGTACTCAGCAATTTTTGGGAATACAATGGCGTGCGGAAGATGCGCGGAATGGTCCAGTAGAGGATGGCAAAGGTCAGAAAACCGTTCCAGCCCAGCGCCCCAACGTGTACGTGGGCCACAACCCAGTCCGTGAAGTGGGCAATGGCATTGACGTTGCGAAAAGCCAGCAACGGCCCCTCGAACGTCGCCATGCCGTAGGCCGTGATGCCCACAACCATGAATTTCAGGATGGTATCCTCCCGCACTTTATCCCAGGCCCCGCGCAGGGTCAGCAGCCCGTTAATCATCCCGCCCCAGGACGGAGCAATGAGCATAACCGAGAAAACAACCCCCAGCGACTGCGCCCAGTCGGGCAGGGACGTATAGAGCAAGTGGTGCGGTCCGGCCCAGATGTAGATAAAAATTAACGTCCAGAAGTGCAGAATCGACAGCCGGTAGGAGTAAATCGGCCGGTTCGCCATCTTGGGCAGAAAGTAGTACATCATGCCCAGAAATGGCGTCGTCAGAAAAAAGGCCACGGCATTATGGCCGTACCACCACTGCACGAGGGCATCCTGCACCCCGGCGTAGAGGTAGTAGCTTTTGAACAGGCTGACCGGCATCTGAAACGAGTTGACGATGTGCAGCACGGCCACCGTCACGAACGTGGCGATGTAGAACCAGATAGCCACGTACAGATGCCGCTCCCGGCGTTTGATGATGGTGCCGAACATATTTATTCCGAACACAACCCAGATTAGGGTGATGGCAATGTCGATGGGCCATTCGAGTTCGGCGTATTCGTGGGAGGTTGTCAGGCCCAGCGGCAGCGTAATCACCGCCGATACAATGATAGCCTGCCAGCCCCAGAAGTGGATTTTACTTAGCAAATCGCTGAACATCCGGGCCTTGCAGAGCCGTTGCAGGGAATAATAAACGCTCATGAAAATGGCATTGCCAACGAAGGCGAAAATGACCGCGTTGGTGTGCAGCGGACGAATGCGCCCGAAGGTCGTGTACTGGTTGCTAAGGTTTGCGGATGGCGCGAATAACTGACTGGCAATCAGTACGCCCACCAGCATTCCGATTACGCCCCAGATGATGGTAGCGACGGCGAAGTTGCGGACAATCGTGTTGTCGTAGGCAAATTGTTCGGCCACGGGTTCCTCCCCCGGTGGGGGCTGGCCAATAGCGGCCGTGCTGCGTTCAATGGTGCCGGGTGTGGTTACCTCGAACGGTAGTAAATTGACCGGTATTTCTGGAGTTGCTTTCATAAGGTAATGGTGGAAGGTTCACTAAACGTTGATGTCACGGGGCGATGTTCGCTGGGCCACTGTTACGCCGGGTTGCGCCGGGTCGCCGTTGCGCCGGGCCGCCGTTGCGGTTTGTCGGGTATTCGGTCGTCCGGCGGTGCGTCATCGAGCAGCATTCGGAGCGCGGGCGTGTATAAATCGTCCTGCTGACCGGTACGCATCGACCAGATAAACGCGCCCAGGAAGCCGAGCGCCATTAACAGGCTGACGCCAATCATAAAAAAGATAATGTGCATAACCCGTATCCGTTGTGACGGGTCAAAAGTGGAGGTAATCCGGTAGGTAAGACATGATTTTCGTCAGCCGGATGGATGATTAACTTCAGGCGACAGGAAGGACTGACAAAAATCACCTGACCAATTGACGATTATCAGGAATGGAGTAGGACGACGCGGCTACTTTTGCCGCCATACGTTTCTCTGTTCTCTTTTTTTAGACCATGATTAATCGGCTCACCCCCAACCTGCCCCTGCAGACGCTTCCTCCAGGGATTCAGACCTGTCGGCACCAAAACCAACACTGGGCGGCAACACTTGCCCAGAATGAGCAGGAAATCGACCAGCTTCTGAGCTTGCTGGCCAATCTGCCGGAACACCACAGCTACCGGAGTCTGCACCATCCCGCCGTTGATTATAGTGGAAGCCTGAACTTATTGAAAATGAGCTTTCAGCAGTTACGGCTCGATATGGTCTGTGAAGGGATGACCTGTACGCTTACCGAACGCCAAACCTGCCAGGAGCCACGCTTCGGGGTCTATACGCTTATTGAGAGGCATTGTCGCCCCCTGACGGATGAGTTTAACCGGGTCAGGGATGAGTACTACCAATTTCTGACCTGCCTGATGACACTCAATCTGATTTAACTTACGGGTTGGCACCGCCCGTATCGGTGCCTTATTTCCTGATGATTATTTTGATTTTCTTTCTCACCCATTGGTACCTGTCGGTGCTGATGCAAACCCTCTTTCTCCACCGGTACGCTGCCCATCAGATGTTTACGATGAGCAGCCGCTGGGAAAAAGTCTTTTACGTACTGACGTTTGTCGGGCAGGGTTCTTCGTTCCTGAGTCCGCACGCGTATGGCATCATGCACCGGCTCCACCACGCGCACGCCGATACCGAGCAGGACCCGCATTCGCCGTCGTTTTCCAAAAACCTGTTCGACATGATGTGGAAGACGCGGATTTTCTACAACGACATCACCAATAACCGCGACCATATCCCGGCGAATTTCAAAAAAGAGGTGCCCAACTGGGAATGGATGGAACGGTTTGGTGGTAGCTGGCCGGTGCGACTGGCCTGGGGAACGGCCTACACGCTGTTTTACCTCCAGTTTGCCCCGTCGCCCTGGTTCTTTTTGCTGTTACCGATACATTTTCTGATGGGACCCATCCACGGGGCCATCATCAACTGGTATGCCCACCGCTACGGCTATACCAACTTTGCCGTGGGCGATACGGCTAAAAACCTGCTGCCGTTCGATTTTCTTATGATGGGTGAATCATATCACAACAACCACCACAAATTTGGCGGTCGCCCTAACTTCGGCGGTTTCAGATGGCACGAGTTCGATCCGGCCTATCCCTTGCTAAAAGTGCTCAATGCCCTCCATATCGTGAAGCTACGATTTGGCCGCGACGAAGCGTATATGTGAAAAGGGCAAAAAAGAAACAGTGTTTTGTGGGGAAACCATAGTCTGAACGGAACACTTATAGAGTCATGTCAGGTTAAGGACTGTTTTCTAACATCAGTCGGCCCATCATGTTAAGCTTCTTAACATGATGGGCCGACTGATGTACAATTATCAGCAATTTTTTAACATGAATGGCATCAGGATGGCATCATTGGAGGGTAGTAACAATTGCGTTCAGTTTCTCTGCTATTTCCGGGTCAATCTCGTTGGGCCGTAACAAGCTGATAAGCTGGTAGTAATCTCGTTTGTAAAAGTTTTGTGGCAGGCTTAAGCGTTTGTAAAACTCAGGAAATATTATATCCAGCCAATCGTCGGATAGCTTGGTCGAGTTCCAGAAATTGTTTGATAAATCACGAAGCGCAACCGGTGCCGTATTTTCGTCAATTACGTCCTTCATTGTTTCTTTTAACTGTTCGCTACTAAATGACGGGTGTTTGACAGCGAGTAATCCGGCGTGTCGAATAAGCACATCCGGGCGGGCAAAGTAGTTTTCTAACTCTCGTTTCTGCCACCATTGTACCACAAGTGGTCCGGCGGGCATTTGCTTATCAACATTGTCGAACAGAGCAAACCCTTTCAAGTCAGGTATAAATTCTTTCAGGGCTAAAAAGCTATTGACTGCCGTTCCCGGTACGTTGTGAGCTGTGTATTGCACATTCGCTTTTTCCAAAAGCTTAGCGCATTGACATTGACCTTTTCGGCAAACCTCTTGAGCATCTCCAAATCTGTTGAACCTTCCAGATACAAAACATGCTTTTTTAACCGCGCCAGATAGTAGCGTTCCCAGCCTATTTCGGTCAAGGCTTTTTTGAGATAACCAACCTGCCTGCGTTTTTGACTCTGAGAAGGATTTAGTTCAATAGCCTGACTATCAATAATGGCGATAATATTCGAAGCCTCAGCGGCTTCATCGAGTACAACCTCAGAGTGAGACGCAATAATTAGCTGCGACTGCGTTTCGTTGGCAACCGTATTAATTAATTGAAACGCTTCGCGCTGCCTGATTACTTCGAGGTGAGCGTCCGGCTCGTCCAATAGCAAGGTGGTGCCGGGGTGAGCGTACATGTACGCTAACAACAGAAGCGTTTGTTGAAAGCCCCGTCCGCCGGACGAGATGTCATAACGAATATTGTTTTCGGTGTATTCAAATTGAAGCAGGCCCGTTGTCCGAATGTACTCCGGCTCTTGCAGTGAAGCACCAAACATTTTTTTGATAGCCGTACTCAAACTCTTCCAACTCGTTTGAGCAATTTCAGCGGCCTGCACTCGACTTTCAGGATGCAGAATGCTGTAGCAAATATTTCGTAATACCTCTGCTGTTCGTCCTTCACCTAATCGGCGGTCAACAGCACCTGTGGGCAAAAGGAATTCTTCGGTAGCCAAACCAGACATAGGTTGCAGAAAACCAAAATGAACGCCTTTATCCTGTTCATAAAATAGGGTAAGTTCTTTTAGACCACTAATCACCCGGCAACCGATTGATTCCGTATTAGACCAAGTAAAGACTGCTTTACATGACCATTTGGTGCCATCAGTTTCGCCTGATAATTCTACATTTAATCGAACATGATCAGTCCCTCCTTTATCGTTTTTCTTAGTTACTTGTCTGTTACGCCATAGAAACCGAGCATCAGCTATTGGACTGTTTAATAAGTCTTTCCGGTTGATTGTTACATACTCATCTTTCTTCAATGTACCCTTTTGCTGAGCCTCAATAAAATTAGTGACGCCAATTTCCCAGAGGCACAATGCCTGAAATATGGTTGATTTCCCTGCATTATTCGGCCCAATCAACACCACCGATTGAGAGAGCGAAAACTCAACCCGTTCTAATTTTTTAAAGTTTTGTATGGTAACCTTCGTAATCATGATGGGAGCCAAC
Organism: Spirosoma areae; assembly: GCF_054781775.1. NCBI lineage: Bacteria > Pseudomonadati > Bacteroidota > Cytophagia > Cytophagales > Cytophagaceae > Spirosoma > Spirosoma areae. Next base: position 115,713 of record NZ_BAAGTT010000033.1, read on the forward strand.
GATTAGTGCAGGAAGCATTGATTGGCCGTCCAAATTACAACCTGTAGGTGAAATAAGTGGTATTGGTATCCGACTACGTCATTTTCATTCCGGCATCACCATTGCCTATACTTTTACCAATCGCATCCCTACTGTTGCAATCAACAGCATCGTAGCGGAACTGATTGGCATCAGGATGGCGGCTATGACCGGCGATAAGTTGCCGGTCAGGGCGTAGGACAGGCCAACGAAATTGTACAACAGTGAAACGACGAAACTGCACCAGATTAGGCGCATTCCGAAGCGGCCATACCGCAGCATACCGGGTAGCTGACACAGTGATGACGCTTCCAGAATGGCATCACTGGCGGGGGTAAACTGGATGGTATCGTCGGTGATGGCGATGCCCACGTCGGCCTGTTTCAGGGCACCCGCATCGTTCAGCCCGTCGCCAATCATCAGCACGCGGTGGCCCTGCGCCTGTAACTGCCGTACCCGGTCGAGTTTTTGCTGTGGCTGGCAGTCGAACGTCATAGTGTCGGCGGCAAACCAGCGGGTCAGTTCGGGCCGGGCGGTGTCGTTGTCGCCCGACAGCAGGTAGGTTGTGTATGTGGCCCGGAGTTCGTCAAACAGCGCGTCGAGGCCGGGTCGGTACTGGTTCGGAAAGTTAAAATAGCCCCGATATTGCTGCTCGATGGCGACATGAACGGTGGCCCCGGCGGAATTAGCAGGCTGTGTCGTTTCCGTGGTCTGTGTCCCCACAGACCACGGAAACGACACAGCCCACGAACTCACAAACGAGCGGGACCCAATCCTGACTGTCCAGCCGTCTACCAGTCCCTGTATGCCCTGGCCGGGAACTTCCGTGAATGCTTCAACCGGCAAGGGTTGGTCGATGGCCAGATAACCAGTCAGTTGACGACTAAGCGGGTGGGCCGACTGCTGCACCAGCGATGCGATTAGCGAACGTTCGTAGGCGGTCAGTGGCTGAGTAAATAATTCCTGTACTGCCAGTTGCTTTGGGGTGGTCAGCGTACCGGTTTTGTCGAACACAATCGTATCGCAACCGGCCATCCGCTCAATCACGTCCGCATTTTTGAGGTATAGCTTCCGCTGACCAAGTTTCCGAAGGCCATTCCCCAGCGCAAACGGATACGACAACGAAAGCGCACAGGGACAGGCGATGATGAGTACCGCCGTAAACGCGTTGACGGCGCGGGACGGGTCGTGGGCGTACCAGTAAAGCCCGACTGCCGTAGCTAACGTAATCACGGTCAGCGTGAAATAGGTACCGATACCGTCGGCAAAGGTGCGAATATGGGAGGTATCGCCCTTGCGAAAGGCATCGTTGTTCCAAAGCTGAGTCAGGTAACTTTGCGACATCTCGCGCACCACTTCCAGTTCGATAGCCCCGCCAAGCTGCCTGCCCCCTGCGTAGAGTAGCGCACCCGGCTCCTTAGCCTCCGGCGCTGACTCACCCGTCACAAAACTGTAGTCGATATGGGCTTTGCCTTTGTAGAGTACGCCATCCGCTGGAATCAATTCGTGATTACGGACCCGGATGCGGTCGCCTTTGCGGAGTTGCCCCACCGGTAGGGCATGCTCTCCTTCCGATTTCAGCACTGTTACAGCAAGTGGGAAATACGCTTTATAATCCCGCTCGAACGACAAAAAGGCGTGGGTCCGCTCCTGAAACCATTTACCGCACAACAGAAAGAAAATCAGGCCCGTCAGCGAATCGAAGTAGCCCGCGCCGTTCAGAAACAGTACTTCATACGTTCCCCGGAAAAAAGCAACCAGAATACCCAGCAACACCGGCCCGTCGATGTTAACAATCCCTTTCCTCAAACTCATCCACACGGACTCGAAATAGCCCGACGCGGAGTAGAACACAACCGGAATTGCCAGCAAAATGTTGAGCAGCCCGAAGACCTGCCGAAAAGACGGGTCGTCGAGGCCGAGGTATTCGGGGAAACTGAACAGCATGATATTGCCCGAACAAAACCCCGCCACCGCCAGCCGGTACAGCAACGGGCGATACGACGGTTTTCGTTGATTAGTAACAACGTCGCTGAGACTGATGAGCGGTTCGTAGCCGATGGAACTGAGCAATTCGACAACCTGTCGGAGTGTCAGCTTGTCGGGTTGGTAGGTCAGGTGAACCTGCTTTTTAAGAAAGTCTACCCGCGACTGCCCAATGGCGGGGTGAATGCGGTAGAGGTGTTCGAGCAACCACAAACACGAGCTGCAATGAATCGTGGGGATGTAAAACGTAATCGTTGCCACGGACTCACTGCTAAATTCGAGCAACTGCGCGATGATGTCCGGGTGATCCAGAAATTCGAGTCGTGCGGGGTTTGCATGGCCCGGTTTTAGGCTACTGCCCGACCGGCCGCGTTCGTTGCCCGGCTCAATGGCGTAGTATTGACAGAGCTGGTGCTGACTCAGAATGCTGTATACTGTTTTGCAGCCCTCACAGCAGAAATGGTTGGTTTCGTATTGAATGGTATGTTCAGTGCAATCGTCGCCACAATGGTAGCACTTCGTTAATGAACTCGTTACCGTGGGCATACCATAAAATTTCGGGGCAAGTTGGCAACGGATAAGCTCATCTGCCCTGACGAGCGTCAGCGGTTGCCCTGATTAGGCTCATGAATAGACTCTTGTGGCTGGAAAACTGTAGTACTCTGCTCAGGCGATGCAGTGAAAATGAGACAGTGCGGCTGCCGCATTGATTGTTGAGACGACGATTTGATCGGACGGCACAGGCCGCTCTGCCCCGAAGCGGACAGTTTTTAAGGTATAGTGAAAGTGTCTACGAAAGCCTGGCCACCATCTTACAAAACGGGCGTTTAAAGCGACAGCTATACACCTTATTTCTGACCCTCTTTACGTTTAAAGTCCGTGATGGTTTTTCCATCATAACGATACACGCCACTTGTAGGCCCTAAAGCGCCAAACCAAATGCTTCCATCGTTCGCTTCCAAAAGCCCCAGAAAAGCCTTTCCTGACATAATTTCGGTTACCGTGGGCTTTTCATTGTACAGCGACTTTTGATCGTACCGTGAAAGTGCCCAGACCATTCCATTAGGAGGATTTACCGGACCAGTAGTCCAGATGTTTCCTTTTTTATCTTCGATTATTGCATAAGCACCTCTCTCTGATACCTTCGTAAAGCTACTGCCGTTATACCGCTAAAGACCATCATTGTCACCAAGCCAAATATGGCCTTTTTTATCTTCGATTATCGACCAAAGGTTGTTAAAGGCTTTACCATCTTTATTTCTGAAAACAGTAAATGTCTTTCCATCATAAAAACAGGGATCACCCCTTGTGCCAAACCATAATTTCCCGGTTTTGTCCACAGGAAGTAAGAAAAACAAACATCAAGAACAAAGTATAGACGGGAAAGTATTTTATCGTTTTAATTATTTAAGAATTTCAAAAACCTAAAAGCTCTTGTAACAGAATGACATGATCTGATCTAGTTGAAGTCTAATGGATTCAGATGTTATTTTTTTGCTACGATTTTCATAAAGAGTTTAAAGTCGTCCGAAATTCCATCACCAGACCGATAAAAGTGCTTTTCTGATCCATAATCGATACCCCAATCTGTTCGATCAAGGATCAGCGTACCATTAATCTCGACAGTTCCGTCCATTCCGTCCTTAAAATATAGTTGGGCTGGAAAAGTAACTGCCTTCGTGATACCTTCCATGGTCAGATTCCCTGTAACTTTTATATTTCCTTCATTAACTCTTATACTTCCATCATTCGGAACTTTTGTATTTCCATCATTACCTGTTTCAACCTTCGTAATTGCGAATGTAGAAACAGGGAATTTTTTGACATCAAAAAATGCAGGTAATTTATTGTATGAACGTTGATTATCAAATTTTTGCTCAATCGTATTCATGTCGACTTCAACGGCACCGCCCACCAGATGACGGTTTTCGATCAACAACTCTCCTTTTACTATATCGACGTCCCCTTTGAAGGAACCATCACTAACTAACTTAGAACCCTCCCAATAACCAAGTAGATAAGAACCTTTCCAGATGACAACACTTTGCTTCGTATCTATGCTATATTTTTTCTGGCCCTCTTTATTGTAAAAGTCCGTGATGGTCTTGCCATCATACCGATACACGCCGGTCGCATCGCCAAACCAAACACTTCCATCGTTCGCTTCCAAAAGCCCCAGAAAAGCCTTTCCTGACATAATTTCGGTTACCGTGGGCTTATTACTATACAAAGACTTTGCATCATAACGGGAAAGTGCCTGGACCGTCCAATTAGCAGGATTTACCGGACCAGTAGTCCAGATGTTTCCTTTTTTATCTTCGATTATTGCATAAGCACCTCTCTCTGATACCTTCGTAAAGCTACTGCCGTCATAGCGATAGAGGCCACCGGGTCGACGGCCTCCTTTAAAGCCGTTGTAACCGCTGAGCCAAATAGTACCTTTTCTATCTTCCATTATACCCCAAACGCCGAGAAAGGGTTCGCCTTCATGGATTAACGTGGTAAATTTTTTCCCGTCATAAACAAAGGCGTCGCCCCTTGTGCCAACCCACAATTTCCCTGTTTTATCTTCAATGATTGTATTAATTTCATTATTCCAATGCCCTTCTTTATAAAAAAGCGGAGCGTTCGGAGAGGTAAAATTTCGAAAAGATTTCCCATCGTAACGGCTTAGTCCATTTCCAGTGCCCAACCAAATAATGCCTGCCTTATCTTCATAAACAGACATAACCCGATTATCGGCAAGGCCCTCCGTAGTAGTGAAATGTTGAAAGGATTTTCCGTTGTAATAAAAAGCACCTGAATCAGTAGAAGCGAACCAAATATTTCCTCGTCGATCTTCCAGCACATCCTGGAATATGTGCTGACCTATTTTACTGGTAAGATTAGTAAACGATTTTCCATCGTATCGAAACACATCACCAAATGATACGTTGTTCGGGCCAGCAATCAAAATGGTGCCATTTCTGCCTTTTTTTATATTACGAACCATTATGTTAGGTCCTATATCTTTAATTTCGGACTTGATGTTATCTTTTGGTACGTTTGTTTGGTTTTGTCCACAGGAAGTGAGAAAAACAAGCATCAAGAACAAAGGATATACGTGCACGAGTTTATTCATTTCAATTTTTTGTTTTCAAGGATTTTAACAAAGCTAAAAGCTTTTATCCTGCCCTCTGTTAAGGACCTGTAAAAGAAGGTTAACGAAATGTAAAAGCATCTTTTACTGACTGCTGGGAATTTTTGCTCCTAAGTCGTTGGCCATATTGTACAAAAATGTTGCCTATACAACTGTCTTATAAAACCCTCCTTTCGTGAGACTATGGATCGTAACTCTTAAAGGCAAGTGACGGATTTTCGGGGCTACCCGTGCGGTACGATTCGGCCGGGCCGCGTTCGGCAAAACTACTCAGCTTTGATTAATAGGAAACGGCGATTATCCTCATTGCCAGCAAGATATATACTGGTCAATAAACTGAGTTAAGGTATTGGGTTGCCGTCCTGTCATGCGGGTGAAGTCAGGGCTTAGCAGGGGAACCTTCTGGAACCGGGGCAGAAAATGCAGCAGCAGCATCACCAGGATCAGCCTCGACGCGATGCCTTCCCGTCGTTTGGCAAAATAGTACCGGATAGGGTTGGGACTCTCGTAACGCACTTCATACCCAATGCGCTCACTGAGCAGCCTACTCACTTGAGCGAATGTCAGTAACTCGCTACCCGTAATCGTATACGCTTTGTTCTGGTGTTGTGTCCAATTGGTGAGAACCACCCCGATTGCCCGGCCAATGTCGGCTACGTCCACCCATAGAAATGGAGCCTGACCGGCGGGCAAAAACAGACGATGATGCCGCACAATGTCGTCTTTGAGCGTCGTTGTCAGATTTTGCATAAAATAAGACGGACGCATAAAGGTGTAGGCTATACCACTCCGGCGAATGAGCTTTTCCAGTTTGGCGTGGGGGATGAAGGACATTTGGTCGGCTCCCTGAACCGACAGAAAAACAATATGCCTGACGGTTGCCCGCTGACAAGCCGCAATAAACGGAGCAAAATAGGTGTTCACATCGGCCAGTTGGGGGGGTCTTAACAGAAAGACGACATCAATTTCCCGCAAAGCCGTGGCGAACGAATCAGGCTGCTCAAAATCAAGCCATCGCCCAGTTTCGGTGACCGAATCCTTGTGATACTCAGCCGTATAAATACAGTGATTTACATCCGCAGGGAAATGGGCAAGAACAGCAGCCCCCACATTGCCGGTAGCCCCCGTTATGAGGTAAGACGTGATCATGGTTATTAAAGAAAATCCGAAGCTTGCCTTATTCGCTTTGTTGGTTTACCAGTTGCCCCGGCGTAGCTTTTCGGGTTGCATAACCTGGATGCCGCCCGATGCGCTCATCTCAATCAGGCCGTCGTGTTTAAATTCGCTTAGGGTACGGATTAGCGACTCGGTCGCCGTACCGATCATGGCCGCCAGATCGTCGCGCGAAAGTTGAATGATGCCTTCGGGCTGTTGCCCATGCAGCCGCAGGAGCGTATCGGCCACCCGTCGCCGGAGGGAGTTGTAGGCCATGCCCAGCAATTGTTCTTCCCTTTCGGCCACCCGCCCCGCCAGCAACTTGATGAACTGGGTGCTCACCGCCGGATTGGCCAGCAGCAACTGCCGAAAGTCATCTTTGGGAATATAGATCAGTTCAGCATCATCCAGGGTCACCGCCGAGTCGGTGTAGTCGCTATTTTCAAGCAGGGCTAAATAGCCAAAAAAATCACCGGGGTTATACAGTCCCGTGACAAACTCTTTGCCATCGGCATTGGAACGCAGGGTTTTAACCTTGCCCGATTTGAGGAAATAAAGCCGGGTGGGTTCGTCGCCTTCCGAATAGACGTACTGCTTTTTACGAACGGCGTGGAGCTTTCGGTCGGCCGACAGGCTCTGCAGATTGCCCACCTGACGGGCGTCGTTCATGAACTGATCCAACCATTCTGCTGAAGCCGGGCTGCCGGAACGGTCGTACTCAGGGGATTGCCACACCCCTGGCGTTTCGGGTTGCGGGCGGACATTTTGGAAACGATTCAGGCGCCCTTCGATGGCGCTGAGCAGTTCCGACTCATCGAAGGGTTTGGTCAGGTAGTCGTCGGCGCCCAAATCCATGCCTTTGCGGAAGTCGGTTCGCTCGATTTTGGCGCTCAGGAAAATAAACGGCACGCCCGTTAGCTGCGGGTTTTTGTTGAAAATATGCAGCACCCCGTAGCCGTCCAGCACCGGCATCATAATATCGCAAATGACCAGATCGGGCTTCTCAGTAAGGGCACATTCCACGCCGATCTTTCCGTTTTCGGCCGTATGGACCGTATAGCCAGCCAATTCCAGAATCTCAGCGGTATTTTCGCGGATAAAGTCATTATCTTCAATCAGCAGGATCGTTGTCATAGGGAAGGGTTAAGGTAACGGTGGTGCCCTGGTTCAACGCGCTTTGCAGCGACACCTGGCCACCCATCAGTTCCACGTAGCGGCCCACGATGTGCAGGCCCAGGCCGGTGCCGGCAATATTGGCCACATTTCTGGCCCGGAAGAACCGCTCGAACAGATGTTCCTGATCGTCGATTGGAATACCCACACCCTGATCCTGGACGGAAAGAGTCAACTGATTCCCGGCACAGGTGGCCCGAACAGTCACGACCGACCCCGGCCCGGAATACTTAACGGCATTGGCCAGCAGATTGACTAAGATTTTTCGCAGCAGCGACGGGTCGAGCCAGACCGGGGCCGGACACGACAGGTGGGTTTGCACGGTTTGGGCCAGTTTCAGTATACTCTGCATATCGGCTACGGTTTCGCTCATCAATTGCGCCATATCAACTTCGGTAGGGTGGGCTTCGACTCTACCTTCTTCGATCTTGCCGACCGACAAAAACTCTTCGAGGATGTCGTTGAGGTGCTTGACGGACGTTCGAATGCGGTCGAGGTGCTTTTTTCGCTTGTCCTGCTGGTCGGCTCCGGCATACTTCTCGACCAACGTAGCCGAGGTTTGCAGGGCCGTCAGCGGGGTGCGAAACTCGTGGGAGGCCATCGACACAAACCGGGATTTGAGTTCGCCCAATTTCTGCTCGGCCACCAACGCCCTGGCCAGTTCGTCTTTCGACTGCTTCAACTGGTCGAGAGTTTCCATCAGGGCATGGGTGCGGTCGGCCACTTTCTGCTCCAGATCGGTGTTCAGCCGTTGGATATGGTCGCGGTGAGCCAGCAATTGCTGTTCCGCTTCTTTTTTAAGCGTGATGTCGATGATGTAAGCCACCGCATACAGGTCGGCTTCCAGCCGAAAATAACTCAGACTGATCTCGACGGGAAACACCGACCCATCTTTGCGCTGAGCGTGCAGATCGCGGTTGCGACCCATCACCCGCACCTGGGGCGTTGTGTTGAACGATTGCCGGAGTTTTTCATGGTAACTACTCACGCCCGTTGGCACGACCTGTTCGATGGTCAGCGTCTCTAACTCACCTACCCCGTAGCCAAATAACTGGTCGGCCAACTGGTTAGCGGATACGATTTGCCCTCGCTCGTTGCAAACGACAATGCCAATGGCCGCATTGGAGAAAATCGCTTCGTAGCGTCGAACACTATGATCGAGTTCGCGCTCGGCCTGGTGAAGCCGTCCCTGATCGATGAGCCGGGTGAGGGCGAAGGGGCAGCCGTTTTCGGTAAACACGTTGATAATCAGCCTACCCCAGAACAGTTGACCGTCCTGCCGCTCAATCTGGGCCGTTTCTTCGTGCTTTCCGGCCTGAACGATACGCTCAATCAGGTTGGTCCGATATTTTCCCTCCAAGGGGGGCGTCCGCAACGACCGGGAGCGGACGGGATCGGTCAGTAAAGCCTGTTCCGAGGAGAAGCCAAGCATCCGCACACCGGCCTGATTGATTCGGACAAACCGCTCATCGCTCAGGTTGTAGAGGCCGATAAAATCGTCGCTTTCTTCAAAAAGCAGGCCCGTCAGGGGGTTTGAATACAAGGCGGTCAGCATAGGGTAAAAAAAGCCCCATTGGCACCTGCCAACAGTATTTCTATGCTAAGTTAACCCAAATTAGCAACAACAGTTTATTAATCAGGCTGACACCTGACGAATATCAGTCCATTTGAGGGGCAGAACCCCCACTTTTGGTGATTGCCTTTAAGCTCCCGAACGCGAAGGGACACCACTCTATGAAATCCGACGATCTGCCGAACCCTATTTTACTTACTCCCCAATCGGCGGTTCTGCTCATCTTTATGCCCCACAAATGGGCAGACCACAGGCAGCAAGCCTCGTTGACAGCCCTTGCCGATTCGCTGAAAGTACAGTTCGGCGGCTTGCTGCGGGTGCTCCGGATCGATGAGGCCACCCACCCCGATGTTGTTCGGAGTTTTGCCATAATCCAAACGCCTGCTTTTGTACTGGTTCGGCGGGGCATCGAACTGTGGCGGCATGAAGGCATGGCCGATGAATCGACGTTCATGTTGCTGATTGAAAGGCTGCTCACGGAAAAGAGCCAATAAGAATCAGGTAAGGAGCTGATTCGCGTCAGGATAGATCTACGCTTACCATTGTTGTTTTGTAGTTGAATACATCGTCAATAGTTTCAATCATCAATGCCATGAAACAACTGCAAACCTTTATTATCGCTTCTGCCTTGTTGCTGATGCCCTTATTCGTTTTTAGCCAGTCGGCTAACTACAAACAGCCCATGACGATCAATGCCGCCGGTCAGGTTAAAGACGCTAAAGGAGTGGCCATCGGGTTAGTCACCAAAGACCGGATGATTAAAGACGCTAAAGGCAACAAAATAGCCTTCGTTGATGGCCAGGGCAATTTAATCGACGCGAAGACCGGCAAAAAAATGGGCCGTATGGGCAAGGACGGAAAAACGTACATGGATGCCAACGGTGATTTGATGTTTACTATAAAAGACAATGCCGATGAGACCTGCGACATCTTCGACGCGAAGGGTAACAAAATCGGCAATGTGCATGACAGCTTTAAAGGAACGGCCTGTGCGCTGCATTGCTTTCAGGCGGGTCATACACACATGAATTAATTAACGTTACCTGTCGTGTTAACTAACAAAGACTTATTCATGAAAACCATTGTTCTTGCCACCGATTTTTCGCCCAGCGCCAACCGGGCAGCCCACTTTGCGGGTCATCTGGCCGTTGACCAGAAAGCCCAATTGATTTTACTGCACGCTTATCATGTCTGGCCCGATAATCCGGCCAAAACAGGCGACTTCGCGCTGTCGCTGGAAGCCACGCGGGAACGCAGCTTAACGTCCTTACAACAGTTGGCCGATAAGCTGAGCGCAGAGATTGGCGCGGACCTGCCAATCCGGTGCATTGCTCAGGAAGGCCACACCATGAATGCTATACGCAGCGTAGCGAAGGACGAACACGCCGATCTGCTGATTATGTCGACGGTTGGCACGGCTCCGCAAAGTACCCAATTAATGGGAAGCGTTGCGACGGGGATGGTTGCTGAGACGGAGGTGCCGCTCCTGCTGATTCCGCCGGGCATTACCTATGCCGGGGTAAAAAACGTGGTGCTGGGCATTGACCTGTCGACACCCCCTAACGCAGTAATCTTAGATACGGCACTGAACTTCGCCCGGTCGTTCGGCAGCGTCATCAATGTGCTGTGCATCAGTGATAATCCCGACGACACCGACACGCGGAAACACGCGGAGCATATTCGGCACCTGCTGAATCCGACCCCCCATACGCTGACCATTAAAACCGGAGATGAAATTTACGATACCCTGCTGACCTTTGCCCACGAAAACAAAGCAGACCTGATTATGATGCTGCCGCAGATGCGGAACTGGCTTCAGAAATTGATTTTTGAAGGCGAAACCCAACGCATGGCCCGTCTGACGGACATACCCCTGCTGGCGGTTGTCTGATTCCAGCCTACCTCAACGTAAACACCGCCATCAATGAACATCGCTTTTTTTAGCTGCCATCCCTACGAGCAGTCCTTTCTGGAAGCCGCCAACCCCAACCAACGGCATACGTTGACCTTTCTGGCCCAGACCCTGACGCCCGAAACGGTTTCCTTAGCGGCTGGTCATCAGGCCATCTGCGTATTTGTCAACGACCGGCTCGACGCGCCGACGCTTCAGGCGCTGGCCGGGCAGGGTATTCGGCTGGTGGCTCTGCGCTGTACGGGGTCAAATCAGGTCGATATACCGACAGCGCAGCAATTGGGTATCCGCATTCTGCGCGTGCCAACTTACTCGCCCCACTCCGTAGCCGAACACGCCGTTGCCCTATTGCTATCGCTGAACCGGAAGACTTATTTGGCGTACCAGCGTACCAAACAAAATAACTTTACGCTCGATGGTCTGATGGGGTTTGACCTCTACGGCAAGCGGGTTGGCGTCATCGGTACGGGCAAGATTGGTGCCGCTTTTGCCCGCATCCTGCTTGGTTTTGGTTGCCACGTATTGGCCTACGACAAGGCGCCCTCGGCCGTATTGCAACAGTTAGGGGTGGAGTATCTGCCGCTGGATGACGTATTGAGGGAGGCTGATGTTATCTCGCTCCATTGCCCGCTCACGCCCGAAACGCATCATCTGATTGACGCCCCCGCACTGACCCGTATGAAACCCGGTGCGTACCTGATTAATACCAGCCGGGGCGGTCTGCTGGATACGCCCGCCGTACTGAACGCCCTGCAAAGTGGCCACCTGGGCGCGTTGGGGATCGACGTGTACGAACAGGAAGATGATTTTTTCTTCGCCGACTGGTCGGACAAAGTCCTTCCCGATGCAGCTCTGAACGCGCTGACGCATCTGCCCAATGTGCTGGTTACGGCGCACCAGGGGTTTTTCACCACGGAAGCTATGGAACAGATTGCCCATACGACGCTCAATAACCTGACGTATCTGGAGCAGGAGCTTTTGCCGACGGATGGCGTCGTGGTTGGATGACAACAATTTGGTAATGAGCGTACGAATGGGGTTGGTTTGCGTAAGTCGTACCTTAACGCATGATGTGGACAATCAGAGCGGTAAGGAATGCGGTGGAGCACCGATTACGGTCACTTAGTTATGCCTGTCTGGTGGGGTTGATGCTGTTCGACTGCCGCTCCAACCCCGCCAACCCGGACACGATTCACATCGACGGGTCGAGCACGGTGTTTCCGCTGACAGAAGCCGTTGTCGAAGAGTACGGAAAGCAGCACCCCGACCAAAAAATAACGGTCGGCATATCCGGGACGGGGGGCGGGTTTCAGAAGTTCTGCCGCGACGAAATCCAGATTGCCGACGCGTCGCGCCCAATTACCAAACCCGAACGTACTCATTGCGGGCAAAACAACGTCCGGTTTCTCGCTGTCGAGGTAGCCTACGATGGGCTGGCCATCGTGGTGAACCCGGCCAATACCTGGGCCACCAGCATAACCGTGGCCGAACTCCGACGGCTTTGGGAACCGGCGGCTCAGGGTCAACTTACCCGCTGGAATCAACTCCGCCCCGGCTGGCCCGATGCCGAAATTCACCTGTTTGGCGCGGGGATAGCGTCGGGCACCTACGATTATTTTACCCAGGCTATTGTCGGTACAGCCCACGCCAGCCGGGGCGACTACACCGCCAGCGAAGACGATAACGTGCTGGTGCAGGGCGTGGCTACCGACAAACTCGCGCTGGGTTTTTTCGGGCTGGCCTACGTAGACGAAAATAAAGGCAGGGTCAAACTAGTACCCGTCGATGATGGCAATGACCAGAATGGTAAAGGCCCTGTTCGGCCAACTATCGAAACGGTACGAAATAAAACGTATGCTCCGCTGACCCGCCCGCTGTTTCTGTACATCAATCAGGCTGCCGCCCGGCAGCCGACGGTGCAGACGTTCGTCGCTTATTATCTTGACAACATTGCCCGGTTGGCTCAACAGGCCGGGTACGTACCGTTGAGCCAGGCCGAAAGTACCCGCCAGCGCGTTGGGTTCGGGCAGTTCGCGGCTATACCTGCGCCCCTGACGCGATGACAACCCGCCAGCTTCGCACCGAACGTATTATCGAAGGCACCTTAGCGGCCTGTGCGCTATTGACCGTACTGATTACCCTGGGTATTATCTGGACTCTGTTTTCAGAAACGATTTTGTTTTTCCGGTCGGTTAGCCTGTTCGATTTTCTGACCGACACGGAATGGACACCCCTGTTTGCCGACAAACATTTTGGCATTCTACCCCTGCTGACGGGTACGTTGCTAACGACGCTCATTGCTATGCTGGTGGCCGTACCGGTGGGCGTTATCATTGCCGTGTACCTGCGCGAATACGCTACCGCCACGTTCCGGCGGGTGATGCAGCCCACCCTCGAACTGCTGGCCGCCGTGCCAACGGTGGTCTATGGTTTCTTCGCCCTGACCGTGGTGACCCCATTTTTGCAGCAGATTATTCCTGGCTTAGGCGGCTTTAATGCACTCTCAGCGGGCATCGTGATGGGCATCATGATTATTCCGCTGGTTTCCTCCCTGAGCGAAGATGCGTTGATGGCCGTACCCGAACGACTGCGCGAAGCTTCCTACGGCCTGGGAGCTACGCGGCTGCAAACGGCTTTCCGGGTGATGGTGCCAGCAGCCTCGTCGGGTATTCTGGTGTCGCTGATTCTGGCATTTTCGCGGGCCGTGGGCGAGACGATGATCGTGGCCGTAGCCGCCGGTCAGCAGCCCCGCCTGACGCTCGATCCGCGCGTTCCCATCGAAACCATTACGACCTATATCGTGCAGGTGAGTCAGGGCGACGTACCGCGCGATTCGCCCGAATTCAGGACGATCTACGCGGCTGGCACGGCCCTGTTCCTCGTCACGTTCGCCCTCAACAACGTTGGCTACTGGATTCGCACCCGTTACTCCAACTCGTTATGAGGAATCGAAACGATACACTTTTCAGGATCATCGGCATCATCTGCACGTTTGTGGGGCTGTTGCTGCTCGCGTTATTTCTGGTCGACATTATCCGGCAGGGTGCCGGGCGGTTGAGCGGCTCCTTTCTGACCAACCTGCCGTCGCGCTTTCCCGAACGGGCGGGTATTTATACGGCATTGGCTGGGTCGTTCTATATTCTGGCACTAACGGCTTTACTGGCTGTTCCGGTGGGCATTGGGGCGGGGCTATATCTGGAAGAATACACCAAAAAAAACTGGCTGGCCACCCTGGTGGAAATCAACATCCTGAACCTGGCCGGTATCCCGTCGATCATTTACGGACTGCTGGGACTGGGGTTCTTTGTGCAGACGTTGCAGTGGGGAAGCAGTGTATTGTCGGCGGCTGCCACACTCTCCCTGCTGGTGTTGCCCACCATCATCGTGGCTACCCGCGAGGCTGTCAAAGCTGTTCCCAACTCTATCCGCGAGGGGTCATATGGGCTGGGGGCTACGCACTGGCAAACGGTGTGGTTTCAGGTGTTGCCAGCCGCAGCGGGCGGTATCATGACGGGTGTTATTCTGGCCCTGTTGCGGGCCATTGGCGAAGCAGCCCCGCTGGTCGCCATTGGGGTACTGGCCTACGTACCGTTTGCCCCAACGAGTCCGTTCGATGCGTTTTCGGCCCTGCCAACGCAGATTTTCAACTGGATCGACCGGCCGCAGGCGGGCTTCAAAGCCGCTGCCGCAGCCGCCATCATCGTGCTGCTGTTTGTTACGTTCCTGCTCAACGGCATCGCCATTTACCTACGCAGTCGCTGGCAACGGCAGAATAGATCCTAAGCTATGGCTATCCTGGAAAGTAAATCCGTCAACGTGTTCTACGGCACTAAACAAGTACTCGATCAGGTGTCGTTGAGCATCGACGAACATTGCATCACGGCTCTGATTGGCCCGTCGGGTTGCGGCAAATCGACGTTTTTACGGCTATTTAACCGGATGAACGACTTCATCGGCGACTTCCGCAAAGAAGGCGACGTGCTGGTGGAAGGGGAAGAAATTTACGCCCCGGACGTGTCGACCGAAGACCTCCGCAAACGGGTTGGCATGGTATTCCAGCAACCCAATCCGTTTCCCAAATCTATTTTCGAGAATGTAGTCTACGGCCTTCGGTTGCAGGGTGTTTCGCAGAAATCAGTTCTGAACGAAAAAGCCGAACAGGCCCTCCGCCGGGCCGACCTGTGGGACGAAGTGAGCGGCATCCTGACCAAATCAGCCCTGTCGCTGTCGGGTGGGCAGCAGC
Organism: Spirosoma areae; assembly: GCF_054781775.1. Classification (NCBI taxonomy): domain Bacteria; kingdom Pseudomonadati; phylum Bacteroidota; class Cytophagia; order Cytophagales; family Cytophagaceae; genus Spirosoma; species Spirosoma areae. The sequence continues at coordinate 130,912 of NZ_BAAGTT010000033.1, forward strand.
AGCGGTTGTGCATTGCGCGGGCGTTGGCGGTTGAACCGGCCATTCTGCTGCTCGATGAACCAGCTTCGTCGTTAGACCCCATTTCGACGGCTAAAATTGAGGAACTGCTGCTCGAACTCAGGCAAACCTGTACACTGGTGATCGTGACGCACAACATGCAGCAGGCCAGCCGCATCAGCGACAAAACGGCGTTTTTCAACCTCGGCAAACTCATTGAACATAACGATACAAAACGCTTATTCGAGCAGGCCCGCGAACCCGAAACACAGCGGTATCTGGCGGGTAAGTTTGGGTGAACTGACGCAAATCAGGTCGGGAACTGACCAGTCTCATGGGTTGGCTGGAGCAGATGCCGCCATCTTTACAGGTGAACAAACCCGTGTAGTATGAAAACCATATTGGTTCCAACTGATTTAAGTCTACTATCTGATAGTGCCCTTCAGGTGGCTGCCGACTTAGCCCGTACCTACGGGGCCGAAATCCTGCTGGTGCATTACGTGCCGTTTTCGATAGCCCGCGCCAACACCGTTGAAGGCTCGATGGCTATGCTCAGCTACCTCGATGAGCAGGAAGATACCGATGAAGCCGAGTTGAAGCAACTGGCGGAAAACCCGGCTTATCAGGATGTCTCCATTACCCCAATCACCTGCCGGGATGCTGACGGCCTGTATGAAGCCATGACCGACCCGCACCGGCGGACCGGAAACGTCGATTTATTGGTGCTGGCCACGCATGGGGCATCGGGCTGGGATGAGTGGCTCTTTGGTTCCAATGCTGAACACATCGTTCGGGATGCCCACTGCCCGGTCCTGGTGCTGAAACAGGCGGTCGTGCCCTTTGCTCCGACGAATGCTGTTGCTGCTATCGACATGGACGATGCCCTGAAGCAACACTGGCCTCTCTATCCGTTCGGCGCGACCGGGAACAGCCTGAAACAGTTCCTTTACGTGAGTACGCCCAGTGATAGCCGCGCTCCCGAAGGCATACATGCCTGGATGGATGAACTGGCTGGGGAAAAAGGGTTTACTGACTATGAACTGCATATCCGCTACGCCCGCAGCGTTGAGGACGGCATCTTAAACTACGCCACCGAACGGCAGGCCGATTTGATTGTGCTCTATACCCACGGACACAAAGGCCTGCGTCATTTGTTGCAGGGCAGCGTCGCCGAAGATGTGTTGAATCATGCCACCATACCGGTGCTGATTATGCATCTGAATAAATAGCTGATAGGAAATAGCATGAAAACGCTCAATACCCTGATTATCATTGCCTATGTAGTGGTCAACGTAATCGCTCTGGTCCAGGTCATCGGCAGTTACCGCTGGCCGGGCGTCACCCGCGTGGTGTTCTTTTTCATTTTTGCCTTAGCCGCCGTTGTCAACACAGGAACGGTACTCGATTCGCCCTGGGTCTATCAGAGTTACGAGGAATATGCCATTCCATTGTACGGTCGGTTTATTCTGGGCCCCTTCGACACCATCATTCAACCGATGGTGCTGAGCATTGTTGTCGGTCAGGTTTTCATTGCCGCATCGATGTTCATGAACCGGCATTGGTTTCGGGCGGGGTGCATAGGTGGTATCCTGTTTTGCCTGAGTATTGCACCGCTTGGGATGGGGGCCGGTTTTCCATGCACCTTGTTGCTGGCGTTTGCCTTCTACCAACTTTTCAGACACGAAGGCCGTAAAACAGTACGTGGGGTTTTCGACAAAAATCGGATTTCATTGCCTGCCACCTATTAACACTGGACCCAATTCATCCCCCATTCTCAACGGCTCTCTGTATGGATTATCACGTTGCGTCGGTTGCGGACGTAGCCCAATCGCTGAACACCACACCTGCCGGGCTTGACTCCGCCACGGCCCAGCAGCGGCTGGCCGAATCCGGTCCTAACCAGATTGCCGACGCCCGAAAGAAGACCGTCTGGCTCATCCTGCTGCACCAGTTCACGGATGTCATGATTCTGGTGCTCATTGCGGCTGCTATTATTTCGGGGGTAGTGGGGGAGGTGAAATCAACCTACGTCATTCTGGCCATTGTGGTCCTGAATGCCATCGTTGGGTTTATTCAGGAGTACCGGGCCGAAAAGTCGATGGAAGCTCTCAAAAAGATGGCCGCCAATCAGGCCCAGGTGTTGCGGAACGGGCAGACGCTTTCAGTAGCTACAGCAGATTTAGTGCCCGGCGACGTGACGCTGCTCGAAGCGGGCAATATCATCCCTGCCGATGTCCGGTTTATGGACACTCACGCTCTGAAAGTCGATGAGTCATCGCTGACCGGGGAGTCGGATAACGTCGAGAAAAATTCAGATGGGCTACCCCCCGGTGAGTATCCGCTCGGCGACCGGCTGAATATGGGCTACAAAGGCACGTTCGTGACCAACGGGCGGGCTACGGCCTATGTCGTGGCAACCGGCATGACCACTGAACTGGGAAAAATTGCCAAACTGATTCAGACCGACGAGACGACGACGCCCCTGCAAAAACGGCTGGCTACGTTTGGTAAGGGGTTGTCGGTTGGGGCATTAGTGATTTGCCTGCTCTTTTTCGGGGCGGGGTGGTTGCGGGGTGAGCCGTTGCTGAATTTATTGCTGGTTTCGATTTCGCTCGCCGTGGCCGCCATTCCCGAAGCACTGCCCGCTGTGGTTACCGTCGCCCTGGCTTTGGGTGCGAAACGGTTGGTAAAAAGCAACGCACTCATTCGCAAACTGCCCGCCGTAGAAACGCTGGGGTCGGTCACCTACATCTGCACCGACAAAACGGGCACGCTGACACTCAACAAAATGACAGTTGCGGAAATCGACCAATCGCCAACGTTCACCCTTCCTGTTTTGACGAACGGCGACGGGCTGCTGACGGCGATGGCGCTGAATAACGACGTAACCAAAGATACCGACGGAAACTGGCTTGGCGACTCGACCGAAGTGGCCCTGACGCATTATGCCGCTGACCGGGATTACGACCGAACCAAACTTGAAGGCCAGTTTTCGCGCGTTGCCGAACTACCCTTCGACTCGGAGCGCAAGTGCATGACTACGCTGCACCAAACCGAGCAGGGGTTTCTGTGCATCACCAAAGGAGCGGTGGGGTCGCTGTTCAAACAGCTTGATGCGAGCCAGCAGGCGGACGTTGCCGACCTGCGAAAGCGCGTCGATGCGATGGCCGAACGGGGCTTCCGCACGATGGGCTACGCGGCTAAACTCCTGCCCAAACTGCCCCCGGACGTTACGCCCGCCACTATCGAATCTGGCTTATCTTTTATCGGCTTCGTTGGCCTGATGGACCCGCCCCGCCACGAGGCCCGGCAGGCCGTAGCCGAGTGCAAACAAGCCGGTATTATTACCGTCATGATTACCGGCGACCATAAACTGACCGCCAAAGCCGTCGCCCAATCCTTAGGTATCATTTCGTCGGCCGATGAGTTGGTGCTGACCGGGCCGGAACTGACGAAATTAGATGAACCGGCTTTTGATAAAATTGTGGAAAAGGTGCGGGTGTATGCCCGCGTCGACCCGGCCCAGAAACTACGGATTATCAGCGCGTTGCAGGCCCGCCACCAGTTCGTGGCCATGACCGGCGACGGTGTCAACGATGCCCCAGCCCTGAAGAACGCGGATATTGGTATTGCGATGGGCATCAACGGCACGGAGGTATCCAAAGAAGCCGCGCACATGATTCTGCTCGACGATAACTTCGCCACTATTGTCAAAGCCGTCAAGCACGGGCGACGCATCTTCGACAACATCCTGAAGTTTATCCGCTACATCATGTCGGGCAACGCAGGGGAGATTATCGCCCTCTTTTTCGCGCCTTTTTTCGGGCTACCCGTTCCCTTGCTGGCGATTCACATTCTGTGGATTAATCTGATAACGGACGGCCTGCCGGGTCTGGCGCTGGCCTACGAACCTGCCGAGAAAAACAGTATGCAACGGCCGCCCATCGACCCGAAGCAAACCATTTTCGCCGATGGATTAGGCTGGTTCATTCTGTGGGTCGGGCTACTGATTGGGGCCGTCACTATCGGTATGGAAGCCTGGGCGATTCAGAGCAAAATTCCACACTGGCAAACCATGACCTTTACGGTGCTGTGTTTTTCTCAGTTGGGCAACGCCATTGCCATCCGTTCCCGCCGGTCGTCGGTATTTAGTATGGGGCTGCTGGCCAACAAACCCATGCTGGGCGCAATTACGCTAACTGTCGCACTGCAACTGATGATTATCTACGTCCCCTTTTTCAATAACCTCTTTAACACCCAGCCGTTGACGTGGTCCGAACTGGCCATCACGGTCGGTGTGTCGAGCCTTGTTTTCTGGGCGGTCGAGATTCAGAAGTTAGTCATCCGGCAGCGGGGTAGTAGGCGTGAATCGGCTCCGGTAAAATCCACCGTTGCCGCCTTGCCTGCCATCCCCACTGTTACTGGCTAATCCTTCTCTAACCAGATAGGCACAACGGAGTTATTTATGAGTCACAGGCACTACCATCTCCTGTTTAATCAGAAGATTGTCGAGTTTGTCGTTTATGGCTTCCAGCAAAGCGAATTGCTTTTCCTGCGTATCGAATAGGGTTTTGATTTGCTCTTCCAGCAATAAATCGACCTTCTGATTCAGGCTGCGGATTTGCATTTCAGCTTTCAGATTTATCAGGTAATCATTTTCGCTCCGCATCCGGTCTTTTTCTTCCTGCCGGTTCTGGCTCATCATAATGATGGGGGCCTGCAACGCAGCAATGCAAGACAAAATCAGGTTCATCAAAATGAAAGGATAGGGGTCAAACCTGTAGTGGCCAATAGCCACTTCATTAAAAATAATCCAGCCCGTCAGGATAATGCCGAACAGGATGATAAACCGCCAGCTTCCGCCAAATCGGGCGACTTTATCCGAAAGCGCCTGACCCCGCGTTAGTGTCTCAAGCGGGGGATTAACGAGGTTATGAACGATGAGTTCTTCGGCGGCAAGCGTGTCCCTGACAATCTTGTGCAGCTTTTCGAGGTGCGCGCTTTCATCCGATAAAAGCTGGTCTATTTCGGTGTTGTTCATTTTCGTGTTTTCTAAAAATCAGTAAGCAAAATATTGATTACAAAAGACGGCCTAAGCGACTTATCTATTTTTTGTACATGCTTCTGACAGTCGGCAATAGCGCGACAAAGAGGATGGCTATGGCCAGAAACATATAGACCGTGTGCAGACAATCGACGGCCTGGAGAAAAACCATTTCGACCTGTATCCAGATGATAAGCGCGAAAGCCACATAAATACTGCCCGTCCAGGCCCAGTGCATGTCGGGGTAAAAATTAAATTGCTCGGCCAACTTACTTTTAGGCTTTTTCAGCAGGGCGAATACCAGGCCACAGGGAATTAGGCCCAGCACGACGAACAGAATGATTCCCGGTATCAAAAAATTGGTAAAGGGCGATTTCGCTAACATCGAAAGGGGCATACCAAACAAGGCACCGCTGGGAGAAATGATGAATGCGCCCCCGCCCCCAATAGCACCAAGACCGAGAAATGCCAATAGAAACAGTAGATAATTTTGTGATACTTGGGTCTTCATAGCGTTGTCTTTACAGGAGGATTTGGAAACTTCTGTTTATCTATCTTTTTGGTGTTTGCCACGCCAAAAATGGACAGTAACAAAGAGCAAATCATTTTGATACTTGTTATAATGGATATTCTTCAATCTTTTCTGTAATTACCTCTGACTTCTCAACGTTTTTGATTTGTAACGCCAGGAATCGTTCCACATCATAAATTGCCGTATGTGCTGATGGGGATATTTTGGGCAATAAAAGGTCAAATGCATGGTCTGTTTGTGGTAAAATATGCATGACCGTTTGCACTTTTTCCTCCACCAAACGGGTGTGCAGAATACGGGTGGTATTTACGGGGGCCATCAGGTCATGTTCACCCTGTATCAGGATTGTGGCAGGGCAGTCAGCATGTACATGCGTGACCGGTGAGAAAAGAGCGTATTGTTCAGGGCACTCATCCGGATGCCCACCCAGAAGAGAAGCAAAAACCCCTGCATTGGCAAAGTCTTTATCAAAGTTAAAGCGGTAATAGGCTTTCCCCATTCTTTTAATCAGCCATTCGGGCATTTGAACAGGCAACGCTTTTTTTGCCGAGCCCGGAGTTGAGCGGGTAGTAAGATGCTGGTTAGTGTGGTAGTACATTGCGGCTAAATCTGTTGGACCATAGAGGGAAACCACTCCGCATACGCTGATGTCCTTCCCTACCAGTTCTTCTGGCGTAAACTGCGGGTTGTTGGCTGTATAGCCTGTCATCAGGGCAAGATGACCTCCCGCAGAACCACCGCCCACAACAATTGTATCAGGATTTATTCCGTAAGTGCGTGCATTCTCTTTCATCCATGCGATGGCTCGCTTTACATCGTTTACCATTCCCATCATGTCCGTTTCAGGCGCAAGGCGATAAGCCACGTCCATAATCACATGACCCTGGGCAGTTAGGTGACTAAAAAATGGACGAGTACCGACATCTTTATCGAGCAGAGACCACGCACTGCCATGCATATATATAAACGCCAAACCCGAAGGGGTGACAGTTGCATTTGGTTGCCATACATCACACAAAAGTTTTCGGTTGCTGCCAGGAATAGTTGCAAACGAAATGTCTTGTCCTATGCGTGGAATTGGAACGGCGGGTAATTTTATTATTATTCGTCCGGGGAGAAAGTTATTTTTTTGTTCGGTACTTATGCGGTTTTTCCAATTCAAACCGAAAGTTCGTTCAAAACTGCTTGAAAAAACAGGTGGCCGCGTAACGCTAACGATATGTATGGAAAAAATCAAAACGTCATATAGGCCAATCAAACTAATAAAGACCGAACCCGTTGTCAGTCCTACAAAGACGCTCAATACACCAACGAGGACAAGCAACGTTGATAATGCAGAAACAAATAGTTTTACTATCCACAAAACCGGCGCAGGCCAATGTAGTCGAAGGAAAATCGGAATGCTCATTAGTGCAGCTAAACAACCTAAAATCGTTGCAAAAATTTGAATGACTAATATTATAATTTCCATTTGGATTTCTTTAAAATAATTTTTAATAAAAAGTCCTTTTCTTAAATTGTATTTACAGTAGCAAAGTAAAATACCTGATTAAAAAAAGAAAATGATGGATGCCCGAAAAAGAACTGATTTATATCAGTTAAAAGCGATGCATGAAATAAAATCAATAAATGGCTGTTGATTTATGCTTATATTATTGAACCGAAAGGCATAACGCATAACCATCGTAATCTGAATTAAATGGTAGATAATTTGACATTCCTCACGCCCGCACGAACCAGTCGACCGACCGCCGGAGCGAAACCGGTTCGGGATATGTTTTCACGTAGCCGACGCGCAGGATAAATTGCACCGTATCGCTGATGCCGATGGATTCATTTACGGTTTGATTCGTTGGTGACTCCTCAAGAATCTGCGTCATGGGATGGATGGCAATGCCCCGGTTCCGCACGGTTAAGAACAGCCGCTGCATTCGTTTGCCCGTTTCGAGCAGCGTTGTTACGGCGTTACCGTTGCTGGTAATCAGTAGCCAACCCGCCGATTGGGAGACCTGCCTCCTCACGTTGTCAATGGCTTGGTCTCTGAAATCAGACTTCATTACGGCTGATTTTCCGTAAAAATTTCGCACAACCCAGCCGGGAATTCCATCTATTTCCATGCCTGCCGTGGTGAGTCCGTCCCGATATTTATCGGCATCCTGGCTGGAGAATCGAATCCAGTCGGCCAACTCCTGTTGAGCCTCATCCCGGTACGACTGAATCCGGTTGGCTTCAATGGTTTGTTCGTTCAGCCACCGATTTTCTTCCGCCCTGTTTGGGATGAAGTGGACGAAATCAGGTTCGCCGTTGACCAGATAAGCAAGGTCTTCCTTTTTCAATACCTCACCGAGGTAATTTGACCGCACGGTTCTGCGCCGTATTATTTTTTGGGTGTCATATGCTGGCGTATTACCTGATTTACTGAGCTTTACCTCGACCATGTCTTCATCCTGATTGCTCGTGGCAATCGTATCGAGCTGGCAGGTATACCCTAAGCTACTGGCGGCATACTCAAGATTTTGCAGGAATGCACCTATCGACAGGATGGTTTCCCGCTGAATTGGGTCAACACCGGGAAGCCATCGGCTTTTATCGTTGCCGACGACCCAATGATTCGGTTCAAGGTGTTTTATGAACCAGGGTTGGGTGTTGTGCCCGCTCGGTGCGAGGGACGCCAGGAACAAAATGGCCCGTTCATCAGCGGTCAATTGAGTAGTGCCGGTGCCGGTTAGCCCGCTATCTGCCCTCGTGAAATTACGCCTGTCGCTGAGTAAGTAATACGTGCCGCTGGCCAGAACAATAGTGGCTCCGGCGATGCCTAAAATTTTCCGTCTGTTCATGGCTGATTTGTTGGCGTCAATTGGGCCGAAACCGCTGACCTGGTGAGGTGACGCTTCGCAATTTCTTCCCCCCACAAATAGGCCATCGACACCGTAACGGCGATGTTGGATTCTGTCCCGCGTGATTCGTCATTTGGCCTCAGTAGCCACAGCGAACGGGAGTCCAGCAGGTTAGCCTTTCTGTTTAGAATCAACTTTTCCAGTGCTTTTTGGGAAGCCCCTGTCGAACCGCCCCCGATGGTAATGGCCACGACAGATTTGCCCTCCAGCGTCACTTGTTTTTCGATAAAATGGCTCACAGCCCAATCAGGCCTCCAATTGTAGGTGTTGGCGCAAAACACATACAAATCAACTGGCTGATTTTCAACGTCGGGGGCTGCTTCAACGGTGGCAATGGTCACCCGCATACCCCCATCGGCGAGGGCCTGACCAAACGACCGGCTTATCTGCTCATCCAAATTGTAGAACGGGTCAGGGTCATACACAATCAACGCCCTCTTTTTTGCGGTCTGACTGCCCAGTGTCCAGCTTCGTTTTGGTCCGGCCCGTTCTGCCCAGAGTGTCAGGAGCGTCCAGGCACCCCCAATCACCAGTACGGCAATGCCTGTTAATCTGAATAGCTTTTTCATGATTCACGTGTCAATATTTCTGCCAGAGTCTGGCTCCAATTCGGATGACTGGCGAAATATCAGCGTTGGAAATGTTGTAACGGACATCACCGAAATCCACGCTATTGTTGCGCCGTAAGTACAGGTGCACACCCGGTTGCACGTAAAAAACCCGGCCAATGAAAAACTGGTAACTCAGGCCTAATCCGGTGTCAATACTCTTAATATCTTTTTTGATGCCCGTGCTTTGCTGTTCGATGCCGAACGTGTGACTTTCGAGATAGGTGTAGAGTTCCAGGTTTTTCCAGACGTTGTAGCCAAAGAAAATGCCGGGCGAGGTGTTGTAAAATCGTTTGAAGGCCGGTGATGAATTATTCAGGCCAACCGTCTCTGCATTGTAGGTGCCGCCGTTGATGACACTGACCCGTACCCGGAATTTTTTATAGCGATAGCCAACGGCGAAGTGATACCCGCCGAACAAAAACATCGGCACCAGGCTCTCGACTTCCAGTGCTTGCTTCACTTCGTAATTGCGGGGATTTGGATGCCAGAACGAACTCACAGACCCATCAGTCTGTGCAAATAGGGTTGTTGCCGTAAGTGATAGCAAAGCAAAGAAGGTCATGTATTTTTTCATAGCTTCTGACGGTTGAGTAGCCAATCCATGACCTGTTTTTCGCGGCCCGGATTTGATGCAAACCTACCATTGGCAGACTTGTCTCGACATGACCGAAATCAGCCCGCCGTATGAGTTTCGCTATATCCTTTCGCCACTGCCTTGCCGTAGATTTGGGGTCTAATGGTGTCGTGTAACAAACAGCCGATGACTAACACGCTCAATCTATTTTCGATAAAACTGGTCCATACCATCATCTGGCTATTCATGGTCAGCGTGATTTTCTACGTGCTTTATTGCGGACTTGCAGACGACATAAATGTTTACACCTGGATTGCCATTGGGCTGGTCATCGGGGAAGGACTGGTCTTGCTCTTATTCAGGGGTCGGTGCCCACTAACGATTATGGCCCGAAACTATTCGGATTCGGACCGGGATAACTTCGATATATTTCTACCCAACTGGCTGGCCCGTTACAACAAACTGCTGTTCACCACCGTGTATGTCGTTGGTCTGATTATGGTTGGATACCGACTGTTTCACCGGGCTTAGTGCTCAATAGGCCTGGGGCTGGTCGTACTCGATGTCGCGCAGGATGAAGCGGGCATACGGCTTTTCCTCGCCGTCTATAACCCAGGCGGCACTGGCGCGGGTTGGCACGCGCAGGCCGTGCATCTGGCGGTAATCGGACAGATACCCAATCCAGGTTTCGATGTGCGTTTCGTCGCTATACCGTTGCGCCTGGTACCGCACGATTTCGCCTTGCTTGTTAAAATTCATCAGGCATGATACAGTTAGGCCGTGGTCGGTGAGGGTAAGTGTGGCCGAGTCGTCGTCTACCGGCGACCAAACGACCTGACCGCCAGGCAGCAAACTGGTTGGAAACCAAACGGCTTCGGCCAGCCAGCGCAGGAGTTCGCCCTGATCGTAGCTGGGGCCGCTTCCCCGCACAACGGGCAGCACACCCAGCAGCCGTGCTGTCAGGCTTCCCCGCCCGGCCACGTACTGGTCGCAGGCACTGAACCAGGCTGTAGTGCCGATCCAGATGTAGCCGGGGGTATCGGCCAGAAAGTATTCCTCGCCGGTAATCGCTATCCAGTCTTTTTTTAGATCGGTTTTGAACTGGCCACCGTGCCGAAGCCGGGCAACTCGTACATACGGCTGGCCGGGTTTCAGTACGTGCCGAAAGTACCGCTGTACGGGCGCGGGAAGGTCGGTCAGTTGAGCTGGATGATAGGTTTTGACCGGCCCGGTTTTGGCCGATAGAAATAAATTCGCCACATCCCGGCGCGACTGACGGGCCACGAGCCACCGCCCGGCCAGCAACGCGACAACAGGAACGGCCAGGGCCGATAGGATCAGGAAGTTAGTTTGGCGTGTCATGGCTGATTTTGATTATGATCTCCACTAACGTTTAGTCGTTTGACTGGTGGAAGTTGCAAAATTGAAGGTATTTCGGGTACGGATTAGTGATCTATAGCCGCCCCATTGACTGAGTTTAATCAAGCCGTTACCTGACCCCCGTCATACCTTCACCGACCATGAGCGCCCATACCTGTACGCTTCAGCTCAACCTGAGTTCAATCAGCGTGTTGGATGACGGGCATCATGGATTGGCCAACTTATCCCGCCCATCTTTGTCGTGTGGTGTCATTTTGCTTTAGGCCATGCCATACCGCAAAGCCCGGCCTGAACAGGGGTGAATGAACCTGCATTCTGTCGGCAATGAATAATTAGCCGACTGCTTTTAATCAGCCAACACAGTATGAAAAAGATTCTCCTGCTGACCGACTTTTCGGAGGCCTCCCATAACGCGATTACGTTTGTCCGCTCATTCTTCAGCGATTCCGTTGTCGATTTTCACCTGTTCTGCGCCAGGTCATTGGAAATCCATGACATGGACAACTCAACTAACGACTCCCGAACAACACGCACGAGTTATGCCGATCAGCTTCACGAGGTGGTGACCGGGTTGCGCCGGGAGGCCACCAACGACTGGCATACCTTCCGCTCGTCGGCCTGGCCAGGGAAGCCGCTCGACGTCGTCGAGCAGGCGGTTAACGCGGAGGTGTATGATTTTGTGGTCATCGGTCCCCAGGAGGACGAAACCAACGAGTTGTTTGGCAACAGTGCCATCACTCTGGTTCGTCAGCTCAGGGCCAACGTGTTGGTGGTGCCGGGCGATGCCCGCCCCCGGCCAGTTCATCAGGTCGTGCTGGCCGCTGATTTCGCCAGGTTGAAGAACAGCAAATTACTCAGTCCCGTCAAAGAGTTGGTGACGCTCAAAGGGGCAGCCCTCACTCTGCTGAGTATCAACACGCCTAACAAGAACGTTCTACACGCGGAGCGGGAAGCCCACATTCTGCAGTTTCTAAAACCGATTGTACCGAACCTGGTTCAAATGCGGTTTCCCAACGCCAAACGGGGCATTGATGCCTACTTAGCCGCGCATCCAGTCGACCTTTTAGTGACGATCCCCAAATACAACGACCGAACCGAGACGTTAACGAGTAGCCGGGTTACCCGCCTGCGGGCCTTCACCCCGGCCGTACCGCTGCTGACGCTCTACGATGATGGCCGCAGCGATTTGCCCCAACTGATCGAAGACCTGTCGAACGCCGATTATGCCCTTTGACCATACCGGCATTTCCCGCCCGGCGCACTGGCCATTTACCCCGACAATCATGTATAAAATCCTGATACTGACCGATTTCTCCCCGGCCTCGCACCATGCGCTGGCTTTCACGCAGGCGCTCTTTGCCGATACAGCTACCCAGTTCTGTCTGCTCCATGCGTTTTCAGCCGAACCGACCGAGGGGTTTACCGGGTCCTTTTTGCTGGCCGAACAACGCCAGTTGGCCGAGGAGTCGCTACAGGAACTTGAGCGCAGCCTGACGCAGCAGCCGGCACCGACCGAACATACCTATCGAACACTGGCGATGCTGGGCAATCCGGTAAGTGCCGTTGAGAACCTGCTCGCTCAGGAATATTTCGATCTGGTTGTGGTAGGAGCTACCGGTTTTGGCCGTACTGAATTCTTCGGCAGCGTCGCGACGGGTATGATCCGGGCCGCCAACACGAATGTGCTGGTGGTGCCGGTTTCCTCACCCATCCGGCCGCTTGAGCGGGTCGTGCTGGCAACGGACTACCGGTCTGTCAATGATGCGGAGTCATTTGTATTCTTGGCAGACCTGGCCCGTCGAAAAGCGGCTCAACTCACGCTGCTCACCATCGAAGACCCCCGGCAATTAGATACGCAAGCCTCCGATCTGAGTCGCCAATACGTACTCAGGGCGTTTGAAGACCTCCAGACAGATACCTACAGCATCCACGACGAGGATGTACGGCAGGGCATCAATGCCTATTTAGACAACCATACGGTGGATTTATTCGTCATGCTGCCCCATCACAAAAGTGTCTTCGATGTGTTGCAGAACAACAGCGAAACCCGCCCCCTGGCCTACCACCCGCGCGTTCCGCTGCTGACCCTGTATGATTCCCCAACAGTTACCCTGTCTCCCGCGAATGAACCCGCTTCAGAACTGGATGACATTCCGTTCACTACCTACCTTTAATCAACTACGGATTGGGTACGCAAAACCCCGGTAACGAACAATCGTTACCGGGGTTTTGTGTTGGCCGACTGGTTTAGACAGGTGTTGGAATAAACCCTTTTAAAAATACCATCGGCACGTGTTCGGACTGAAGTGGCAAGGTCAACACCGGGATGAGCGCATGATTAGCGACATCCTCGGCGATACTCCCCTGCAACAGGTGCCGAAGACCCCGCCGACCGTGGGTACCCAACACAATCAGGTCCGCTTTTTTGGCTTCCGCAAAGGCCAGTAACCCCGTCTCGACATCAAACTCATCCTGTTGGTTCAGGGTGTAGTTGCCCAGTTTATACCGGTCGGCAAACGCTTCCATGCGCGGTCTAATCTCGTGGGTCGGCACAAACCGGTTAATCGTGTTGACAAACAGCAGGTGAATGACCGGATGCCCGAATCCATCGAACAGGGTTTTCAGAAACTCAATCGACTCATCATACTGGTCATGGAAATCCGAGGCAAAGACCACCGTTTTGAGGGCAAGGTGATTGGTCAAGTTCTTCAGCACCAGCACGGGTATGCTGGCCCGCTGGATAAGGTGTTCGGCGTTGGACCCCGACAGGGTTTCTTTTAACCCACTGGCTCCCGTGGAAGCCATCACCAACAGGTCGGCATCGGCGAAGCGGTTGTCGTCCAGCAAATCCACCGGGTCAGTACCGGTCAGTACGTGGGTATGCACCCGTAGGCCGCTCAGATAAGGCAGCGTTTTCAGGTCATCGAACGCCTGGTCAATCAGCTCCGATGCCTGGTGGTAGCGCGACTCGGCATCCTGCAGCCGGGGCGTGAAACCCGGCATCACCGGCGACACTACATGAATTAAATGCAGGTCAGCATCGAATAGCCGGGCCAGTTGCGCGGCCACCGGTAAGGCGTTGGTGGCCTCATCGGAGAAGTCGGTTGGGAACAGGAGTTTTTGCATGGTTCGAAAGGTTTTTACCGCATATCGTACCGTAAAGATACCCGGCTCGTTATGCCCTGACTATGATACAAGTTTGCTGCGAGGCTGATTGGTATCATGCCGGGTAGCCAGGTGAGCTACGTTTGCTCCATCTCTGAATAGCTTTGTAAACTTCAATCCAGCCTACACCAACCAGCGCGGCTAATGCACACCATCCGAACGCCGAAGCTGAAACGGGCGCAAAACCGAACAGTTGCCGCGCGTCTGGTACGAACAGGGTGGTGAGCAGCAGCCCGAACGTCAGGCCCAGCATTAGCGAGAGCACCGGATTCGGCACCCGAATCGTTTGGAAGACCGACTGCGTAAACGACCGGTTTACTAAAGTCAGCATAATATTGCTCAGCACTAACGTCGTGAAAACCAGCGTTCGGACCACCGCGACGGATTCACCCTGCTGCATGGCTGCGTAATAAACGCCCAGCACGGCCAGCGAAATGCCCAGCCCCTGGGCGATACTCCGGCCCAACTCAGGTCCGGCCAGAAAGGTGTCGGTCAGTGGCCGGGGTGGTTTCTGCATCTGCCCGGCTTCGGCGGGTTCATTCTCGAAGGCGATGGAGCAAGTCGGCCCCATCACTAATTCCAGAAAAATGACGTGAATCGGACTGAACAGGTTTTCCAGCTTCCAGTTCGCCAGTAGCGGCACGGCTACGGTCAGAATAATCGGAATATGAATGGATACGACGTAGGCAACGGCTTTTTTGAGGTTCTGATAAATCCGGCGGCCCTGTGCGACGGCCTCGACCATACTGCTCAGGTCGTCGTTGACCAGCACGAGCGATGCTGCCTGACGCGCTACTTCGGTTCCGCGTTTTCCCATTGCCACACCGATATGGGCCGCTTTCAGGGCCGGGCCGTCGTTGACGCCGTCGCCGGTCATCGCGACCACCTCACCGTTTTGCTTCAGGGCGTTCACAACCCGTAGTTTGGCTTCGGGAAACATCCGGGCGAATACGGTCGTTTGCGCGGCCTGCTGCCGCAGCGTCGATTCGTCCATAGCCATCACCTGCTCACCCGTTACAAACCTATCGGCACCCGACAAGCCCACCTGCCGGGCAATGGCCTGGGCTGTTTCGGGGTAATCGCCGGTTATCATTTTCACCTGAATACCCGCATTGGTAAACGCCCGAATGACCGCACCTGCATTCGGTTTGGGTGGATTTTCGAGCGCAATCAATCCCAAAAATGACCAGGTGAACTCGTCCTGACCAGCCGGAAAATCGGGTAGTGAATTCATTCCCTGCGCTACGCCCAACACCCGATAGCCTTCCTGCGAGAGTTGTTTGGTAATGCTGCGTATTCGCTCGGCAACCCCTCCTTCAGGGCGACAGACAGCCAGAATATGCTCAACGGCCCCTTTTCCGGCTACTACCACCTCACCGTTGGGCGACTTACGGACGTGGGTCATCATAGGAGGTGTTCCGGCTAACGGGTATTCCTGTACCATCGGATAGGGGTCGGCGGCTGTTTTTGGGTCAGTTTCAGCGAAGGCCGCAACGATGGCCTGCTCCATCGGGTCGAAAGGGTCGGTTTCGCTGGCCCAGCGGGCATAAGCCAGCACCAATGCGGCTGTCTCAGACAACGTACCCGGCGTGGATTCGCCCGGCAGAGTAACGAGCGAATCTGTCGCGCTATCGTACAATTGCCGAACGCTCATGCCATTCTGGGTTAGGGTGCCGGTTTTATCGGTGCAGATTACCGTAGCCGAGCCGAGACTCTCGACCGTCTGCGGCTGTTTAGTCAATACGCCCATGCGGCTCAGCCGGGCGGCTCCCAGGGCCATAAAACTGCTGAAAGCCACCGGGATTTCTTCGGGCAGGATGGACATCGCCAGCGTCAGGCCGAAGAGCAGGGCCGTGACCCAATCGCCGGAGCGGGCGTAGTTGATACTCCACACCAGCGCGAATGCACCTGCCCCAATCCAGGCCATGCGAATCACAAACTGATTAATCTGTAGTTGGAGGGGCGTTTTTTCGGTCTGTATGGTGGCGATACTGTGCCCAATTCGGCCCAGTTCAGTTTGTCCGCCAACGGCCGTCACGGTTAGCCACGCGCTGCCCGACGTTGTGTTTGTACCCGCATAGACCGGGTCGCCAGGCATTTTGGCGACCGTCACCGACTCGCCAGTCAGAATGGATTCGTCCACTGAAAAGTCGCTGGTCGTATCAATCGTGCCATCAGCCGGAATGCGTCCCCCTTCTTCGACAAGTACCGCATCGCTCACGACAATATCTTCAATTGGGACACTCGTCAGGGTGCCATTTCGCCGAACCTGCGCTTTGGGCTGGGTCAGTTCGCGCAGGGTGCTTAGTGCCCGATTGCTGCGAATGGATTGGTAGACCGAAATTCCTGACACCAATAGCAGAGCCACGATAAGAGTGATGGCTTCTTCAGTCCGGCCCAGACTAAAGTAAATCGTACAGGCTACCAGCAGCAGTAAAAACATCGGCTCACTGACGACTTCTTTCATCGTCACGAATAGGCCCGTGCTGGCATCCGTTGTGAGCACGTTACGTCCGTGTTCAGCCCGCGACCGGGCGACGGCTTCGTCGGTTAGTCCTTGGGCTGGCGGGGTAGCTGTTTGCATAAGTAGACGAGAAATACCGTATCCGGCGAGGTGGTGAAGCAACAGAATCAGCCGCAAATTAACTCAGGTAACCCGGCCTGTTACCTGAGTTAAATCAGAGCCGTCACTGAGTTGAATCATAGGGGAGGCAGCAGGTGGTACGTAGTTTTGTGCTGGCTCTAAACGGAGCTGCTTAAACTCTGATTAGTTATGAAAGCCAGTGAAAAAGTAATGATTACCGACATCACCAGTGCTATTGAATTAACCATGAATCCAGCCGGGGAACAGCCTAAAAAAGTCATTGAAGCGATTGAAAAATCGGCTAAAAAACTGGCGCACAAACTGATTAAGGAACAAAAAGATTGAACAGGCATCTGACATAATGCTTACTTGTACTAACAGGGCTTTCTTATAAAAATGTAGTAACGCCAGCAGAAGTGCATCGATGTGGTGTCGGTTTTGAGAAACCGACACCACATCACTAAGCCCTACCTGGCTGATTAATAATTGGTTAAGTTTTTATAAGAAAACCCTGCTTGTCATAAAACGCTGTTCCCTAAATCGACCAGCGGTATCGTTAACTTAAATAGAGGTAAACCTTAACAAAACGTCATGAAAACAGCAAGAAAAATAGGCATCTGGATGGACCATGCGAGTGCTAAGTTGATGGAATTTACCCGCGACCCGATTGAAGAAACGACCATCGAATCGGAATTTACGCATGATGACAAAGTGCATACCATGAACCGAAGTGAAAACATGATGCACAATAAGGAACAGCATGAAGAAGCGGAGTATTATAAAAAATTAGGCGAGGCTATCCGGCCATACGATGAGGTACTTCTCTTTGGCCCGACGGATGCAAAAATTGAGCTATTCAACCTGTTGAAAGTAGACCATCGCTTCGAAAAAATAAATTTTTACTTAGAGAAAACGGATACGATGACTGACAATCAGCAACATGCTTTTGTTAAAGCGTATTTCTCGTTAGAACCCAAACGCCCGGTAACGACTCTCTAACCAGGGTCAGCTCATGGGGGTCCGACTGAGCCTAATCATACCCTTTACTGAGACAGGTCATGGGTGGCCCAACGGCCCTCCGGTAGCTTTGCCCCGGTAGTAAACAAACCCAAAACGATTATGAAAACCAACGAAAATTTGCAGCAGGACGTTGAGGATGCCATCAAATGGGAGCCATCACTGAACGCAGCCGAAATCGGTGTCACGGCTAAGGATGGCATTGTTACCCTATCCGGCATTGTTAACAGTTATGCCAAAAAATTAGAAGCGGAAGACGCGGCTAAGAATGTAGCCGGTGTAAAAGCGGTGGTCGAAAAAATTGACATTAAGTTTGGTGTCACGGGCGTAAAGAACGATAACGATGTCGCCACCGAAGTAGTCAATGCGTTTAAGTGGAGTTGGGAAGTTCCCGACGACAACGTAAAGGTAAAGGTCGAACACGGCTGGGTTACCCTGGAGGGAGCTGTCGAGTGGAACTATCAGAAGGAAGCTGCCAAAAAAGCGATAAAAAATCTGGCGGGCGTAAAGGGCGTAACCAATAACATCACCATCAAAGCTCAATCCCGCGATGAGATTGAACGGAAAGATATCGAACGCGCATTTGTGCGTAGCTGGGCACTCGATGACCGGGATATTCAGGTTGAGGTTTCAGGCAATCGAGTGACGCTCAATGGTACCGTCGATTCACTGTACCAGAAGGACGAAGCCGGACGAATCGCCTGGAATGCACCGGGTGTCTGGAATGTTGATAATGAACTGGTTATTGATTAAATGACAGATAGGAACGGGCAGTAAAACGGGATGATACTCTTTCCGCTTTATTGCCCGTTCCTATCTAATTAGTGCCTGTAGCGGGTAAAATCAAGCATATCTATACCGAGCCAATGTTTGAGAACCCCACAGAAAGATGACAACAACACCAGTGAGGGCAAGGAGTGAATAGTGAATACCGGGATAATCGACTAATGGATTATGGTACTGATCTTTGGGGAATAAAACCCGGCCAATGTTAGCCATCGAATCAAAGACAATGCACGCAAATACACTACCGCCCGTGTTGTTATAAAGCCAGACGATAAGTACCCGCACACCAACCGTACCCAGCGTTCCCCAGGCTATCCATTGCCACTCGTAACCAAGCCAAGCGCAAAAACCAGCAAAAAGAACGTAAACGATTTCATAGCCGGAAACTAATCACAGGGCCAGCCGCCACCAGCCGTACACATCCTGATACACCTGCACCGCTCCGGCTTCGTCCATATCCACGAGGCTATAGGTTATGATAACTGGAACATCAACAGGCAATTGTATCGTTTTTGGACGGGCGTTTATGGGACACTTGGTCAGATAATCGGGACCAAAGCGGGTATAACCCAACAGCAGGTTGGCCAGTTCAGCGGGCTTTTCGACCCGGATGCACCCGTGGCTCAACTGCCGATTCTGCTTTGTGAAGGCCTGTCGGGCATTGGTATCGTGCAGATAAATGTCGTAAGGGCTGGCCACATTGAACCTCAACACGCCCAGGGCGTTGTCGCAGCCGGTCGATTGTCGCAGTCGATACGGAAATGAACCTGTCTGGACGGACCTGGCTGGAACCGTCCAGTTAATGGTCTTTGGGTCCACTATCTGCCCGTTCGCATTGATGACCTGTAAGTTCATGGCCTCCAGCATGGCGGCTGGATTTTTTCGGATTTTGGGCAGTAGCTCCCTCACCATAATCGAGTGCGGCACGTTCCAGTACGGATACAGGACTACGCTGGGAATGAGGGCCGTAAACAGGGGCGTTGGCGTATCGGCTTTTCCCACAACAACCCGGCTGCTGAACAAGGTAGTACCCTGCCGGTCGATGACCCGCAGGGTGGCCGAGGGAATATTGACGATGACACGTTTGTCGGCGGCAAAGCGGTTTAGCCAGCGGTACGTGTTGAGCGTTTCCTGCACCTGTTCAATCGTGAGCGAGTCAGCCATGTAATCATCGACCAGACAGCGCATACAGTAGGCGGTCAACTGACGATAGTGCCGATCAGGCGATTCGAGCGAATCCAGCAACGGGCACCAGTCGGCTCCTGACAGAAATTGGTGATTCAGTCGATTGATGCGTACTGTATCAAGGCGCTCGGCTACCCCCTGGTAACTCATCCGCCGGGGTGTCCGGCCATAAACAATCTGGGTAAAATAGCGGGTCACACAAGCCGAATCGGGTTGGGCGCACAGGCTGTCCACGCCGATGGCATGGGCGTACTGACGCAGCCGGGACCAATCATCGGCCATCTGGGCATCCACCGGGCGGTTAGGTACATACAGCAGTGAAATAAGCAGGAGTAGACGCATAGGTGACAGCCGGTACGGTGAGCTTAACGATGGACAAAGGTGCAGCCTGCCCGATGCCCCGCCCGTGATGGCCATCAGCCCCTGACCTGAGTTCAATCAGCCCGTTGACTGATGAGCGTCATGCATCGACCCGCCCTTACTGACCACCTTTGTCGTATCCTTTCACGCGTGAGCCTAATTCACCTAAAAACCCTGCTATGACCACGATTTTAGTCGCCACTGATTTTTCGGCCAATGCCCACTGGGCGACGGACTATGCCCTCGAACTGGCCAACCAACTCCACACGCGCTTAGTCATTATTCATGCCTACGATCCGAATCCCAACACGTTTTCGGACGGGATAGCCGCTACGACTGAAGGACAGCAATTTTTGGCGATGCGCCACCTTAGTAAGCTTCGATCCCAGATGATGCGGGTAACCAAAGGCAGCGTCGAGGTTGAAGTGGTGGCCCGACCTGGTTCAGCGGTTGCCAGCCTTGTCGAGGAAGCGGCCAACCAAAAAGCCGACCTGCTGGTGATGGGTGTAGTGGGCGATGAGCCGTTAAAAGCCCGTCGATTAGGCAGTTTAGCCACCGGCATGATTCCCCAAACCTCGATACCGATGCTGCTGATACCACCCGGTGCGGTTTTTCAAAAACCGCAAACGATAGTGCTGGCCGTTGACCTGTCTCAACCCCTCAATACTCTGTCCATCGATACGGCCCGGCAATTTGCCCGCATTCTTCAGGCATCAGTTGATATCATCTGCATCGAAGATGAACCCGACGAAGCGCAGCAAATAGCCGCCCGCCACATGCAGGATTTATTCCGGGATCAGCCCCATACGTTCCGCTTTGTGCCCGGTTACGATATCGCCACTGCCCTCGACACGTATTTGAGCCAGCACAAAGCCGACCTGCTTATTCTCCTGCCAGGGCCGCACAGTCGACTTCGCCTGTTTCTACTTGAATCCGACACTCAGGAAGTGGCCCGATTGGCCACCATACCCGTGCTGGCGGCCGTTTAATGCCTTAATCATCTGCTTTTTAAGACCCATCAACCGATGAAAAAGATTCTTTTGCTGACCGACTTTTCGGAAGCCTCCCGCAATGCGCTCAAGTTTGCCCACTCATTCTTCGGCGATACCGTTGCCGACTTTCACCTGTTGTGTGTTCACCCGGTAGATCCTAAGAGCAAACACAATCCCCTGCTCGTCGTTGAAAGGCCCCGTTCGCCCTATGCCGATCAGCTTCAGGAGGTGGTGACCGAGTTGCGCCGGGAGGCCACCAATGACTGGCATACGTTCCGCTCGTCGGCCTGGCCAGGGCAGTTATTGGAAGTAGCCGAACAGTTGCTTGACGCGGAGGTGTATGATTTTGTGGTCATTGGGGTCGATCAGGATGACACTAACGGCTTGTTTGGCAACAGCGCCATCGCCCTGATTCGTCAGCTTAAGGTGAATATACTGGTGGTGCCCGTCGACGCCAGCGCTCCATCGATCCGCCAGGTGGTGCTGGCGGCTGACTTTGCCAATCTGAAAAACGCCAAACTACTCAGTCCCGTCAAGGACTTCGTAACGCTCAAACGGGCAGACCTCACCCTGCTCACCATCGATACGCCCGGCAAAAAAGTCATCCCTGTGGATCAGGAAATCCACCTCCGGCAGTTTTTGACTCCCATCAAACCCAGCGTAGCCCGTTTGCAGGCACCGACTGCCAAACAGGGCATTGACGACTACTTAGCCGGGCATTCGGTCGATCTGCTGGTTACTATTCCCCGTCCCATCGAATGGGCTGATGCGATGCCCGAGAGCAGCGTAACCCGTTCGCTGGCCTTCACACCCGCCGTTACCCTCCTGACGCTTTACGATGACGGCAGTACCGATTTGCCCCAACAAATTGAAGACCTGTCAACGGCAGCTTATGTCCCTTCGAGTGTTTCTGTGATAGCTACATCTGCCTTATGAAGATTCATCTCTAACCTGATTTAATCATGGCTAACGATCCCAAGAATGCGAAGAAAGCAGCGACCAAAGCCGCTAAAGTGGCAGGCGTGGCTAAAGTGCCCAAGTATGCCCAACGGGAAGCAGATTCGACACCACAACCCCTCAAACCTGCTCCCAAAGGGAATAAATGACAGCAGTACAGGAACACATTTTGACCGTCAATGGGGGTTCATCAAGCATTAAGTTCGCGGTCTATCAAGCGGGCGAATCCCTTAAAAGCGTTCAATCCGGGCATATTGACCGGATTGGCCTGCCCGGTACGACGCTGACGTTTGCCGCCACCACTTCTCAACAACCGACTATTTGCCCAGTCGATGCCGCCGATTATCCGACAGCGGTGACTTTTCTGGTCGACTGGCTGGAGAAGCAACCGGTTTTTAGTTCAGTCAAGTCAGTTGGGCACCGTGTCGTTCATGGCATGATGCACACTAAGCCGGAACGCATTACGCCTGAGTTGGTAGCTGAACTCCAACGCATTAGTGCCTATGATCCCGATCACCTGCCCGGTGAACTGGCCCTGATCGAAGCCTTTCGACAGCGGTATCCGAACCTTCTCCAGATTGCCTGCTTCGATACGGCTTTTCATCAGACAATGCCACGCGTGGCTCAGCTACTGCCCATTCCCCGGCGATTCGATGCGAAAGGCATCCGGCGCTACGGATTTCATGGCCTATCCTACGCGTATCTGCTGGAAGAACTCACTCGAATTGCTGGTGTGGAGACGGCGGAAGGCCGGGTTATCCTGGCACACTTAGGCAGTGGAGCGAGTTTGGCGGCTGTTCGGAATGGGAAAAGCAGCGACACCAGCATGGGTTTTACGCCCACGGGTGGTTTGCCGATGGGAACGCGAACGGGCGACCTTGATCCGGGGGTAGCCTGGTACCTGATGCAGTCGGAGCAATTGACTCCAGAGCAGTTCAACCACCTCATCAATCACGAATCGGGCTTGCTTGGAGTATCGGAAACGAGTTCCGATATGCGGGATTTGCTGGAACGACAGTCGGGCGATCTTCGGGCGGCTGAAGCGGTCGAGCTGTTTTGTTACCAAACTAAGAAAGGAATTGGTGCTTTTTCAGCCGTACTCGGCGGACTGGAAACGCTGGTATTTTCGGGCGGCATCGGAGAGAAGGCCCCCGAAATACGCGCCCGCATTTGCAGTGGCCTGGAATTTCTGGGTATTGACATAGATAAACACCGAAATGGGGTCAATGCGGGCGTGATTTCCACTAACTCCAGCCAGGTCACCGTCCGCGTCATTCCGACCGATGAGGAGCAACTGATTGCCCAATTGGTCTATGGGCTTTTGAAGCCGACAATTGATAAGAAAAACTAACTCAACCGAATGAAAAAATGGAGACCATCGTCAGTCAACAACCGAAACAAAACAACGTAACCGATACACCGCTGTCAACGCTGCAGCTCCAACGAATACACGCTTACTGGCGGGCTGCCAACTACCTGTCGGTTGGCCAGATGTACCTGCGCGACAATCCATTGCTTCGTGAACCCCTCTTACTGGAACATATCAAGCCCGTGCTGCTGGGACACTGGGGCACCACACCGGGGCAAAACTTCATCTATGCCCACCTGAACCGGGTCATCAAAACCGATGACCTCGACATGATTTACATTGCCGGTCCCGGCCACGGTGGTCCGGCGGTAGTAGCCAATACCTACCTCGAAGGCACCTATAGCGAGGTTTACCCCGCTATTAGTCCCGATGAAGCCGGATTGAAAAAGCTGTTCAAGCAGTTCTCATCCCCCGGCGGCATTTCGAGTCATGCGTCGCCCCAAATCCCTGGCTCCATTCACGAAGGGGGCGAGTTGGGCTATTCCCTGAGTCATGCCTTTGGGGCCGTCTTCGACAATCCCGACCTGATTGTTGCCTGTGTGATTGGCGATGGTGAAGCCGAAACCGGCCCGCTGGCCACCGCCTGGCATTCCAATAAGTTTCTCAGTCCGATTAGCGATGGGGCCGTACTGCCGATTCTGCACCTGAATGGCTACAAAATCGCCAATCCGACGGTGCTGGCCCGTATTAGCCACGAAGAATTGGACCAACTCCTGCGCGGCTATGGCTGGACACCGTATTATGTGGAAGGCCACGACCCGGAACTCATGCACCAGGCAATGGCCGCTGCGATGGATAAGGCCATTACCCAAATCAACCAAATTCAACAAAATGCCCGAATAGAAGGCGATACGACGCGTCCCCGCTGGCCAATGATTGTTCTCCGGTCACCAAAGGGCTGGACGGGACCAAAAGTGGTCGATGGGCGGCCCAACGAAGGCACCTTCCGGTCGCACCAGGTTCCCCTTTCCGTGTCGGCCACCACACCCCCGGAGCATCTGGCCCAACTGGAAAGCTGGCTACGCAGCTACAAACCCGACGAGCTTTTCGATGAACAGGGTCGGCTGTTGCCCGAACTGGCGGGACTCGCCCCGCAAGGCAACCGGCGGATGGGAGCCAATCCCCAGGCGAATGGAGGTCTGTTACTGCGCGACCTGCACCTGCCGGCTTTCGGTGAGTATGCAGTCGGTGTGCCATCGCCGGGAGCAGCAAAAGCCAGTGATACAAACGTGGTTGGGCAATTTCTGCGCGACATCCTCCGGCAGAATCAAACTCCGCGAAACTTTAGACTCTTTGGCCCCGACGAGACCCTGTCCAATCGACTGGAAGCCGTTTTTGAGGGAACCAATCGGCAGTGGAATGTCCAGACCGCTGAGAACGACGAGTTTCTGGCCGCCACGGGTGGTGTCATGGAAATGCTCAGCGAACATCAGTGCGAAGGTTGGCTGGAAGGGTATCTGCTGACCGGGCGGCATGGCCTGTTCAACTCCTACGAAGCATTCATCCACATTGTCGATTCGATGGTCAATCAGCACGCCAAATGGTTGAAGATGACACGGGAAATCCCGTGGCGGAGGCCCATCGCTTCGTTGAACTTTCTGCTGACGTCCACCGTCTGGCGACAGGACCATAACGGCTTCACCCACCAGGACCCCGGCTTTATGGATCACGTCATCAACAAAAAAGCCGATATCGTGCGCGTCTATTTGCCCCCCGATGCGAACTGTTTACTATCGGTGATGGATCACTGCCTGCGCTCCCGGCACTACGTGAACGTGATTGTAGCGGGCAAGCACCCGGCCCCCCAATGGCTGACGATGGACGCGGCCACGAAGCACTGTACGGAAGGCATTGGGATCTGGCCCTGGGCGAGCAATGATCAGGGCATTGAACCGGACGTGGTGATGGCCTGCTGTGGCGATGTGCCAACGCTCGAAACGCTGGCGGCTGTTTCCATCCTGCGGGAGCATTTGCCCAGCCTCAAAATCCGGGTGATCAATGTCGTCGATCTGCTGAAACTACAGCGCCATACCGAGCACCCGCACGGCCTGAATGACGCCGATTACGATGCCCTGTTTACGCGGGACAAGCCCGTTATTTTTGCGTTTCATGGCTACCCCTGGCTGGTGCATCGGTTAACCTACAACCGCGCTAATAACAGCCACCTGCACGTGCGCGGCTATAAAGAAGAAGGCACCATCACGACGGCCTTCGACATGACGGTACTGAACGAACTGGATCGCTTCCATTTAGTGATGGACGTACTGGATCGCCTGCCCCAATTGGGCAACACGGGCGCTTACCTGAAACAACTGCTGAAAGATAAACTCATCGAACACAAACAGTACATTGGTAGGAATGGGGAAGACATGCCCGAAATTCAGAACTGGACCTGGACGAGCCAAAAACAGCATGACGAACAAACCTAAAATGCCCCAGCCCGATTCTGCCCCCGGTAAGGCTCACCAGTCCATGCATCATACTGGCGTGCATTTTGAGTCGATGGATCACAGCAACATGGGTCATGGTGAAATGGCCGGTCATAATGTGCACGGAGGACACGACCATGGGGTCATGATCAACGATTTTCTGAGCCGGTTCTGGGTGTGTCTTGTGCTGTCGGTGCCAGTCGTCGTGCTGTCGATGATGTTCCGGAATCTGACGGGCTATCATCTCGATTTTCCGTTTCGCAACCCCGTTATGCTGATCTTGGCCACGGTTATTTACGGCTATGGCGGCTGGCCGTTTCTGACCGGAATGAGTGGCGAATTACGTACCCGAAAACCCGGAATGATGACCCTGGTGGCGATAGCCGTTACTACGGCCTACGTCTATAGCGTGGTCGTCTCGGTGGGATGGTTGCGGGGCGAGGACTTCTTTTTTGAACTGGCTACCCTGATCGACATTATGTTGCTGGGGCATTATTTCGAGATGAAATCGGTAGCCGGGGCGTCGCATTCGCTGGAACTGATCGTACAGATGCTGCCGTCGGATGCCCACAAAATCGACGGCACTAAAATCAACGACGTAAAAGTCGCGATGTTAACCATTGGCGATGTCGTACTGGTCCGGCCAGGTGAGCGCGTCCCCACCGACGGCGAGGTTATTGAAGGCGACAGTGCCGTCGATGAGAGTATGCTGACGGGTGAAAGTGTACCAGTCCAGAAAACTGCCCGCGATACCGTTATTGCCGGAGCGGTCAACAGCGAGGGGTCACTCACCATCAGGGTGACACACAAGGGCGAAGACAGCTACCTCAACAAAGTGGTGAAGATGGTCGGGGAGGCTCAGAACGCCAAGTCGCAGACGCAGACCCTGGCCGACCGGGCAGCGGGCTGGCTAACGCTGCTATCGCTATCGGTGGGTTTGCTAACACTGGTGGCCTGGCTTTGGGCAGGAAAGGACGTGGCCTTTGCCATCGAAAGAATGGTTACGGTCATGGTCACTGCCTGTCCGCACGCGCTGGGGGTGGCGATTCCACTCGTAGTAGCCATTTCGACCGGCATTTCGGCCCAAAAGGGTTTGCTTATTCGTAACCGAACTGCCTTTGAAGAAGCCCGCAAAATTACGGCAATGGTATTCGACAAAACCGGTACCCTGACCGAAGGGGCATTCGGCATTACCCGCATTAGTGTACTCGCTGCGGAGATGGATGAAATGACCCTGCTGGGTATTACCGCATCCCTGGAACAACAATCCCAACACCCCATTGCACAGGGTATCGTCCGGGAAGCGAAGAAACGCAACCTGGATTTACCCGCCATCCAGGATTTTCAGTCCATCACTGGCAAAGGCGTTTCGGCTACCGTGAATGGTCGGCGGGTCGTCGTCGTCAGTCCCGGTTATCTGAAAGAAAAAGGAATTGAATTACCAAAGGATTCATTTAGTGATGTAGCTGAAACGGTGGTTTTTGTGCTGATCGACGACAAACTGACAGGCTACGTGGCCCTGGCCGACCGAATCCGGGATGATTCCAAAGAGGCAGTCCGTCGATTGCAGGAGTCGGGTATTAAGGTTTACATGGCGACCGGCGATAACCAGAAAGTAGCCGATTCGGTGGCGAAAGTACTGAGTCTGGACGGTGTTTATGCCGAGGTTTTGCCCGACCAGAAAGTAACCCTTATGAAAGACTTACAGGCGCTGGGTCAGTTCGTGGCCATGACCGGCGACGGGGTGAATGATGCCCCGGCTCTAACGCAGGCCAACGTAGGGATCGCCGTTGGTTCCGGTACCGATGTGGCCGCCGAAACCGCCGACATTATTCTGGTCAACAGCAAACCCACCGACATCACAAACCTGGTCGATTTCGGCAAAGCCACCTACCGCAAAATGATTCAGAACCTGTTCTGGGCCACGGGCTACAACATCATTGCCATTCCGCTGGCCGCTGGTGTGCTGTACCCGCATTTTGTGCTCAGCCCGGCCGTGGGAGCTGTATTGATGAGTGCCAGTACCGTCATTGTCGCCCTGAACGCGCAGTTGCTGAGACGGTCGTTGAGGTAAGGCCCAGTGGAATGCATGACAACGATTGGCTCCTGGGCTGACTGTAATCATACCGGGTCGACGGGCTGTTATCTACGTTTGTCTTCTTATCATTTACTATTCCCAATGATGATTCCAACAACAATGAAGGCAGCGGTCCTGCATGGGTATGGCCAGCCGTTACAGATTGAGCAGGTCCCCGTCCCGTCCGTAGGCCCCGGACAGATTTTGGTGCAGGTAGCGGCCTGTGGTGTTTGTCATACCGATCTGCACGCCATCGATGGCGACTGGCCGGTTAAAGCGACACTCCCCCTCATTCCTGGCCATGAAGGGGTGGGCACGGTCGTGGCTGCGGGCGCAGGCGTCACCCATGTCCGCGAGGGTGACCGGGTGGGTGTGCCCTGGCTATATACGGCCTGCGGGCACTGCGAATACTGTTATTCAGGCTGGGAGACCCTGTGCCACGCCCAGCAAAATACCGGCTATTCGGTTCAGGGCAGTTTCGCCGAGTATGTCCTGGCAGATCCGGCTTACGTCGGCCTTATTCCCAATGCCCTGTCGTTTATGGAAGCGGCCCCTATTCTGTGTGCGGGGGTCACGGTGTATAAAGGGCTGAAAGAGACGGAAGTCAAACCAGGTGAATGGGTCGTCATCTCCGGCATTGGCGGCTTAGGGCATTTAGCCGTTCAATATGCCAAAGCCATGGGTATGCACGTAGTTGCCGTTGACATCAGCCCCGAAAAACTCCGGTTAGCGCAGGAAGTGGGAGCCGATGTAGTCATCGACGCCACGCAAGAAGATCCCGCTGCGGTCGTTCAGGCCAAATTGGGCGGGGCACAGGGTGTTTTGGTGACGGCGGTCTCGCGAACGGCTTTTGCCCAGGGGGTTGGCATGTTACGTCGGCGGGGAACGCTGGCCTTAGTTGGCCTGCCACCGGGCGACTTTGCTATCAATATTTTCGATGTCACGCTGAACCGAAAAACCATTCGGGGGTCTATCGTTGGCACGCGCCAGGACCTGACGGAAAGTTTAGCCTTTGCCGCTGACGGAAAGGTTAAGGTTCACTACCATACCGAGCGGCTCGAAAACATCAATCAGGTTTTCACGAACCTGAAAGCGGGCCAGATCGAAGGACGAATTGTTCTTGTCTTAGCCTGAAATCGAATGATTGTGCGGGTACCATCGAATACCCATGACAACAGGAGTAGGGAAACTTGTGCCTTTTCGTATCTTGGCATGACTTCAGCCATAAGCTCGTCAACCTATAAATGGTACGTATCAGTCCTTCCTGAAATCTGGGCTGGAATGGATTATGCCTCCCTAAAAGGCACTTGTTGAATTCACTGGTGATCTCTTCCCGAGAATCCCGTATAGAAAAATCCTGATTCACCGATCCATTCCCTGAAGCCATTTCACTCCTATAATCGTCAACTCGTATGGGAAAGCAAACTGCAACGCTTCCAGTTGTCAATGCGCAGGCCGCTGGCATTGATATTGGCTCCCGCAACCATTGGGTAGCCGTCGATCAGAATAAAGAAAACGTAAAATCGTTTGGCGTTTATACCCAGGACCATCAACTGCTTATTGACCATTTGCGGCAGTATGGTATTATATCAGTAGCGATGGAAAGCACCGGCAGTTACTGGCAAACCCTGTTCAATGCTTTACAGAAAGCGGGCTTTGACGTGCTATTAGTAGGCGGTAGCCAGACTAAAAATGTACAGGGGCGTAAAACCGATGTCATTGATTGTCTGTGGATTCAACGGCTCCACTCCCTAGGCTTGTTGTCCGGTAGTTTTTTACTGAGCGATACGCTCCAGGAACTGCGCACTTACTACTATCATCGTCAGCACGTCATCGAACAGCAGGCTACCTATATCCACAAAATGCAGAAAGCGCTTCGATTGATGAATATTCGCCTGGATGTAGCCATTCGCGACATCACGGGTAAATCCGGCCTGGCCATCATTGAAGCGATTCTGGCTGGCAACCGCGATCCGCATGAATTAGCCTCTCTGGTAGACATTCGTATGAAAAAATCCAAAGAGGAAATCGCCCAATCCCTCCAGGGATGGTGGCGAGCGGAACAATTGTTTGAATTGCAGGCGTCCCTGGATTTTTATAAGCTCTACCAGAAAGCGCTGCTGGACTGTGATAGGGTCATCGAAGAGGCCCTACGTCGCAGTGTACCTGCGGAGCCCGTTTCGAAACCAGTCGAAAAAATACCGTCAGAAAACAAAAAGAAGAGCAGCAAGAATATGCCTGCTTTCAACGTTTCCCAGATTGCTCTGACTTATTTTCAAACCGATCTGTTTGCCATCTCTGGCATTAGTCATAGTACGGTGCTTTGTCTGATGACCACTTTGGGCAAGGATATCCATAAGTTTGCCTCAGCCAAAAGCTTTGCCAGTTGGCTGCGGTTAGTGCCCAACAATAAAATCAGCGGTGGACGTATCCTTAGTCATCGTACACCCGCTGGGAAATCCTATATCGCTACGGCCTTACGGCAGGCGGCTAACTCGATTGGCAATCAGGCTAATCATGAACTGAGTGGCTTCTTCAAACGAATTGCCTATAAGAAAGGGCGAGTCGCAGCCATCACCGCTACCGCCCGAAAACTGGCGATGATTATTTGGAACATGATTACTAAAGTGGAGCCTTACCGGAAAAGTCAGGTCAAAGACATAGCTCAAAAAACGAGGGAAGCTAACGTACGGCAAGTAAAACGGCGTTTGACGGCTCTGAATTTAAGTCAAGACGAATTGAGTAGACTGTTTTCAAACTATTATATATCAGTAAGTTAAGTGGGTGTTGTATAGAAATATTGACCATCTCGCCAACTCAACCGAGTCGGAAGGGCAGTCCCGACACTCGATTGTCTCGACAGCCGCGACAGGGGGAAGTCCGGAAAACTTTGCCATTAGCTCCGATGGGCGCTGGGTAGTTAGTCTGGATATGGAACAAAGCTACTTTCCGCCGAACTCCCCTTTTATACTCCCTACAGTGCATTAACGCTCTATCAGTTTAATGCATAAACAGGTCGCCTGCGCGTCGCCGACCGGGCGCGTTTCGATGGCATTCTGCCAGAAGGCATCACGTTCGATGGAGCCAGTAAGTATGTAGCTGTCGCGGTTTTTGATCACCACAATCCGCAACGGGCCGGTGGCACGGTTGATTTCTGGCAACTGCTCACAGACGGGGAGCCTAAACTACTTAAACTGGATTACGCGCTATCAGTGATGCGGGGAGCACATATCGTCAAGCGCATCGATTAATTGATGACGAACCTACTACACATTTTTGCTTGAGTAGCTACCATAAATGTGCAGACCATCAATTAGAAAAATCTCCTAACGAATCGAAGTAAACGTAAACTACATGCATTCATGGCTCACTCGTCGGCAAGCCCTTGCAGGGCTTGCTATGGCGGGTTCTACTCTCTCACTCCCAGCCTTATCCACCCCCCCGCTGTGCCTTTTAAAAACGCCCCCTTTTCTCTTTTACTATAGGCGACCTTGACGCTATCGTTGTTTCTGACGGGCATACGTTTTTTACGCCATTGCAACCAATTTGGGCACCACAGGCTGCGTTGGCTCAAGTACAGGCGGTGCTACGTAATGATTTTTTACGTACCGATGATTCGGTATTTAACCAGCCGATGTCACCGCCGTTCTACTCACCCATGCTCACGCTGACCATATCGGAGGGCTACTTGATGTGACCGGACAACTCACTTTTCCCAAAGCAGCCGTCTGGATGGCTAAGATTGAGTATGACTACTGGATGAATATCAGATTGGAATCGAGAAGGGACATTCCCTTTCGAAATCTGACAGCAATTAGGGGTAAATTGACTTTTTTCGCTGATAATGAAACGTTATTCGGCTATATTCAAACACGCATAGTGCCTGGCCACACACCGGGCCATACGATAATGACTATCCGGTCGGCTTTCGATACCGATCCGTCCGAGGCTGTTGTGGCCCGTAAGCAGATTTTTGCCGATTTAGCAGTCACTCGGCAGCAAGTGTTCGGTTATCATTTACTGTGGCCGGGACTGGGGCACATTCGGGCCGTGCAAGACTACTGCCAGTGGGTTCCAGCCGCCTTTTTTACCCCTCTGACATAACTGCTTATTTTTGTTTTCCGGCCAGGCTAATACCTGAGCACAGTAGTCGAACTATGCCTGGTCTGACTCTACTATTAGTAAATGAAAAGCCGTGCCTTTTGAATCACGACGCGGTTTTTTACTGCTGATTAGTATGATGCTACAATCACCTGTTAAGCAATAGAAGGACATAATAACTGGTGCCTGTAGCTGTCCTATCTACCACCCTTTAAAGGCTCTTAGCCGCTGGCGCAGGACCGGCCCTGACAGGTCAACTCAATGGCTGTCTTTATCTTTTATTGTGGGCCAGTTCGTATCAGCTTTCTGGATATTGCCCGTCCGGTCTTTATTCCACAGCGTTTGTACTTTCTTATTGTAGTTGAGGTACAGCTTTCCGTCATTAATCGTCCAGGCATCAGCTTCAGTGGGGGCTTTGTGGCCCTGCGACGTACCGTAGGCGCAGTAACCGCCGTATTGAGGAGCGTATTTATCGGGGTTGGCTTTAAAAGCATCCCGGTTTTTGGTATTGGCGAAATACCAGGTGGCTCCCTGATAAGTAGACGACAACGTAGAATCGCCCACAACGGGTTTCCCGTCGGCGAAGTAGGCAACAGGGTCGTATCCCCGGATGGCTTTGCCCGCTGGAGCAAATACGGGCGATTGCTGGGCAAAGGCCGTTGTCATGGAAAAGAAAACAAAAACGGCCAGACGCAAAATGGTCATATTCATGATTAATTGATTTTACTTGGTTAATTGATTGGTTTTTAGTCGGTTGATTACCTGATTTATTGTTAGTTGATGAAGAATGGCATCGTGAATCAAATCGGGCCGGCTCCAGGGAATGAAGTGGTTCATCTTCGGTATCATCTGAATCGTTACTGGCGCATTGATAAGCATTCGTTTGGCAAACAGGGCATTGCCGGGTGGCACTAAAGGGTCATCTTCGCCCTGAATAACAATGACCGGCACCCGAATTCTGGCCCAAAGCGGCATCATCTTTTGCAACTCGCCCCTGAGGGGCAGTATTTCCTGATTGCTGACATCAAGCTCGGTTGGCAGCCACTGCCGGAATGGAAACACATTGCCTATGGGCCGATACCATTCTTTTTTTTCCAGGTCAGGGTCAATTGAAGGAGCCACTAAAATTAGTCCACCGATGTCATCCGGGTAATCCATCGCTATACGAGCGGCCACGGGACCGCCCAGCGAATGGCCCACCAAAATCGGTTTTCGGCTGGACCGACTCAACCGGAGCAACGGAGCAAGAACAGCCGCCTGTGCCGACAGCGAACGTTCCGATTCGCCCAATTCCGATTTGCCAAACCCTGGCCGGTCTACCGAAATCAACTGCGCCCGGTTGTAAAGCGAGGAATCGGCAAAAAAGCCGATAAACGCATCCCACGCGCCCGGCGACCCGTGAATAAACAGCACCGTTGGTAACGTATCGTGGCCGATGCGGGCGTAGTGAATCGAACGGTTATTTACGGTCACTGTCTTAAACGTAGGTTTCACAGGGCGGTTGGCAAAATACCCGGCGATTTTTTGGTCCGACATCCGTACCGAAACACATTGGGGAAGCAGGGCTGCCAATAGCAGCAGGATGAACCACAACGTATGCCAGCGAAAAATAAGCGACCACCACGGAGTTGATTCAGTCATGGGTTTTGGTTTGATGGCAGTGGTTTGTAGTTGGCCAATCACAAACTACCAGTAGGTTAAAACCGGGTTGACGTCGTCGTGTGTCGTGGTGTCGGGTTCTCGATGCGGTGTCGGGTAGTGGTGTCGGGTTCTCAAACCCGACACAGTTGCTGACGCGAGATGTCGGGTTTGAGAACCCGACACCACTACCCGACACCGCATCGAGAACCCGATACCACTACCCGACACCACTGTACACCACTACGTCACAGCCTGAACGGTTTGCCAGATTGCCATGCCCATAAACAGACTACCCGTCAGCCGATTAACCCACGCGCCGTTTAGATACTGCACAATGCGCTGCCGCTGCCAATCGGCCAGCCAGGCGACCAGCACCAACAGGCCAAAAGCCCCCGCTGACGTACCGAGCGCAAATACCCACTGACTGGCATATTGACCGGCAGGAACCAGCATATGACTGCCTACCGTGGCCTGGCTCAGATAAAGCCACACCGCCGACCAGAAGGGAAGCAGTTGGGGGTTCGTACTGGCTAAGACAACACCCTTCCAAAACGGGAACGATAGGCCATCGGCGGTAGAAACGTCCAGAACAACCGGCTTTTGGCGGAAGGCCGCAATTCCTGCTCCCAGCAACACCGGGATGGGTGCATACGTCAGTAAAACCGCCCAGCCCGAATCCATTGGAATCAGCATCAGACCGCCAGCCGCCAGCCCACTGTAAGCAATCTCGGGAAGACTTCCGCCCAACGCCAGCCATAGGCCGGCGCGTCGGTTTTGGCTGAGGGTGGTTTGCACCACAGCCAGGTTCACTGTGCCAGGATGAATGGACCCGGCAAAACTAATAAGGCTGACGATGACGAATAACAGGAGCATGGTTATGGCATTCAAAGGTTATGAATACATCAGTGCGATTGGTGCTGAACGGTTGAATAGGCAACGCCAAAATGCTGGGGTAACTCAACCGCTGGGAATTCATTCTGAACCGCGACCTGAATCAGGGCCATATGGTGAATAGCGTGCTCGACGTTGTAAAGCAACTCACGGGCAAACGACGAGGGAATCTGAATCGTCTCGTCGCCAGAAACGGATAAATCGGCTTCCAGATGAAGCGACTGATTCAAATCAAGCCAATGAATGGCCCGGTCGATGCTGCCAATACGCCGAAGCGCTTCGTCCGTATCGACTTCGAGCCGCAGGTCTCGCTGCCGGCGGTCGTAGTTCAACTGCCCGGTTTGCGCGCTATTGACCAACAGTTCGTAAAATTCAAGAATATGACGAACATGCTTGCCGATGGTGTTGCCCGAAAGAACAGCCAATGGGCGGGCGTAATCCTCATCGGTTAGCTGACCGATTACCTCGGCGAGTTGCATCATAATATCGGTACTGGCAGATTTCAGAGACATGGGGCGGGTGAGTAATGGATAATGAAGAATGAAAAATGGCCATGTTGATTCAGGCGTTGGCCCGAACGGATTTCCTGCTAAATACGGATGGGAACCACCCGGTCAGCACTGGAATCCACTGGTTTCGAGTCAGGAACAGAATAGTTGAGCAGCTAAGGGCTACGGCTAATGCCAGAAAGAACAGGTAGCCCCCGTCGTTCTGAACGGAAATACCCAGCACGGTCAGATGAGACAGGATAGCCCCTGCCATAACACCTACCCCCAGACCGGCCCCAATCCAGCTTGTACGCGGAATCAGGATAAGCACCGACGCGACGAGTTCGACAATCCCGGAACCGATACGTCCCCAGGGTTCAATGCCCAGCGTCGAGAAGATATAGACCGACTCCGGCTGACCTAAAAATTTGAAATACAGCGTCTGGAGCATGATGATGGCGGCTACTAAACGGGCGGCCCACAGAATATAAATTATTGGTTTGCTCATGATTGGTAAGAGTTTAGTGTTTTTGGGTTGTGGTTTTTGTGGTGGGGTCGGGTTTGATTAAGTTGAAGTAAATAAGCGCCGAAATGTGGTGTCGGGTTCTCAAACCCGACACGAATTGCTATCGCGAAATGTCGGGTTTGAGAACCCGACACCACGACCGCCGACCAGGGCTTATTCGGCGGTTAATTGATTCAACTCAATCAAACCCGACCCCACACCAAAACACGTTAATTAAGACTGGGTGAATTTGGACCAACTGGCATCCGCTTTTTTGTGCAGATTAGGCTCGTCTTTATTCCACTTAGTCAGTGTATTGTTGATGAAGGAGTGATAAAACAGAAACAGTTTACCGTCTTTGATTTTAAAGGTTTCGGGGTCAACCTCTACCTTCTCGCCATTAGCACCCATTGCGTAGGCACACCAGCCACCGTACTGCGGTTCGTATTTGTCGGGGTTTTCCTGGAACGCCTTTAGGTTAGCAGGCGTAGCGAAGCGATACGTAACATTTTTGTAGAGGAAGGCATTAGCCGCCGACCCTTTTACGGCCTTATTCTGGGCGAAGTAAGCAACGGCATCATACCCTTGAAGAGCGAGGCCGTTTTCGAGGTTGAACTGTTGTTTGCGGGTGGCTGGATTGGATTGAGCAACAGCCGGATTGACTTGCAGTAGAGCAAAAGCGATAAACAGGAACGAAAGCGTTTTCATGCGACAGTTTATTTGGATGTTAGTTGCAGTTGGGGCGGCCAAATTGGAGCGACCCGTTATTGACCTGGTCTGATAACTTACTTGCCAAATACCATTCCAATTCCAGAAATTTTGAAAAAAACCGCCTTCAGACGTTCGAAAAGGCATAAAATCAACTATTAACTGTGCCAAAGCAATGCTATGACAGGTTGCATTTTCCCGATATTTCGTAAACTTCCCGAAATAATAGCGAAAAAGCGGATTGATGGTTTTTGGTGTATTTAACGTGCTGTCAGATTCGTGGTAACGTGGTGTCAGATTCTTAAATCTGACACCACGTTAAGAAACCTTCGTGTCGGTTAGAAGCAGGGCTTTCTTATAAAAAATGTAGTAACACCCGCAGACTTGCCTAGGAGTGGTGTGGGTGTGGTGTCGGTTTCTTAAAACCGACACCACTAAACTATAGAAACCTCACGTGTCGGTTAGAAGTAACCGACATCACTAAACTCTGGCAACAGCCCGAAGAAATCGGTCAGTCAACAACCGGCATCATTTACGCATGGCCGTAACATTCACGAAATATCGTAAATAGATTTTTCTGGCATCATTTCATAAAGTTGATAACCCGTTGATAATCATAGAGTTTACTCTTTTTCAGATATTGGTACGTGACTTGTAGGTATAAGGGCAGGTGTATTATTACAATTATGTGTACCGCAACGTATTTACCATTTGGCTCAACCGGTTTTATTCTTACCCATAGTCGGGACGAGAAATCAATCCGACCAGCCGCCCGGCTCCCCAACGTATTCCACATTGGCGAATGGGACGTAACGTTCCCGCAGGACCCGCAGGGAAAAGGTACCTGGATTGCATCCGGCCATCGGACGGACGGAACGCAAACGACGGTTTGTTTGCTCAATGGTGCCTTTACGCCCCACCACGCACAGCCGCCGTATAAACACAGCCGGGGATTGGTTATTCCCCACTTTTTCAGCTATCCGTCTCTCAGAAATTTCGCCGAATCGTATGATTTCTCTGGCATCGAGCCGTTCACCCTGCTTAGTATCGAGGAGAGCCGATTGAACGAACTCCGCTGGACTGGAAGTCGGCTATTTATTCAGGGGAAAGACTCGCAACAACCGCATATCTGGTCATCGGTAACGCTCTATACACCCCACGTGATTCAGCAACGGGAAAACTGGTTTCAGCGGTGGCAACAGCAGATAACGAACTGGTCGCCCAGGGCGATTCAAGCCTTTCATCTGTCGGCAGGTGAGGGTGACTCTGAAAATGCCGTTCGGATGAACCGACAGAACAACTACCTGACCGTCAGCCTGACACAGGTGATTCAGAAGGACGGACAAACCGAATTGCAGTACAAAGATTTGATGCAGACTACACAAACCCACCAAACCATCTCTCCCGATTATGCAACCGTATAGCCCGACATTCACGATTGAATCTGCCACCCCTGCTACGATATGGCAGGCTATAAAAGCCAATGTTCGGGAGAAGTTCAGCAGCCCTTTTTTCATCCGGCTGCGGCACTGGGAATACTGGCCGTTTGAGGTAGTATATGCCCCCGTGTTTTTTTATCACCTCTGGTTGTCGCTGAAAGCCCGGTCGTTATTTTTCTTCTCAGCGTCAAATCCATTCATCGAAACGGGTGGCCTGCTGGGTGAATCGAAAGCGAGTATCCTTGACCAAATCAGCGATGATTTCAAACCGAAAACGTTGTTCGTGGCCGCATCGTCACCCATTGACACGATGGTTGGACAGATAGCCACGCACGGCCTGACGTATCCGATAATTGCCAAACCGAATGTGGGCGAACGCGGCTGGCGGGTCGAGAAAATCGAGAACGAGCAAGGATTGGTCAACTACGTCCAAAGTAATTCCGTCGATTTTCTGATTCAGGAGTATGTCGATGAACCGCTCGAACTGGGTGTGTTTTATTACCGAATGCCGGGACAATCGCAGGGTGTGGTTTCGTCTATCGTACAGAAAGAATTTCTGACCATACGGGGTAATGGCCGCAACTGCATAGAAGAACTTATTGGGCAGAACGAGCGGGCAGTTTTGCAACTCCCGGCCCTGCGCGAAAAGTACGGCAACATCTTCCACCAAATTCCGGCACCGGGCGAAACCATTACGCTGGTACACATTGGAAACCACAGCCGGGGCACCAAATTCTTAGATGCCAACTACCTTATTACGCCCGAACTGACCCGCGTATTTGACCGCATCAGTCAATCCATCGACGGTTTTTACTTTGGCCGTTACGACCTGCGCTGCCGCAGCGTGGCCGATTTATACGCCGGTAAGCACATTCGGATTCTGGAACTGAACGGCGCGGGGGCCGAACCGGCGCACATCTACCAACCCGGTTTTTCGCTTCGCGAAGCCTACCGGGTACTGTTTCACCACTGGCGCGTTCTGTACGACATCAGCCGCGAAAACCACCGCCGGGGAGTGGCTTACATGACCCTCCGCGAAGCCGTTCATATTTGGAAACGTACTAAAACCAACAGGGTTTTCTTATAAAAACTTAACCAATTATTAATCAGCCAGGTAGGGCTTAGTGGTGTGGTGTCGGTTTCTCAAAACCGACACGAATGCTGAAGCGAACATGTCGGTTTTGAGAAACCGACACCACATCAAGTTTGACAAACCAGTAAAAACCATCAATAAACCAGTAAAAACCATGAATCGACAATCAATTTTTCAGAGCCTGATTGGGCTGTTATTAATCAGTGCAACGGCTATCGGGATGGCCGCCTTTAAACCGACTGCTACGGGTGTCAACACCGAAAAACCACCGCGCCGGGTAGAGAAAACCGAAGCCGAATGGATGAAAATCCTCACGCCCGACCAGTTCGCCGTGGCGCGAAAACAAGGCACCGAACGCCCGTACAGCAGCCCGTTAGCCAGTAACCACGAACACGGCACGTACCGCTGTGTTTGCTGCCATGAACCGCTGTTTACTTCCGATACCAAGTTTGAATCGGGAACGGGCTGGCCGAGTTTCTACGCCCCCCTCCGCAAAAACGTAGTGAAAGATATTACGGACTCCAGCCACGGTATGGCTCGGACAGAAGTGCAATGCGCCGTGTGCGATGCTCATCTGGGCCACGTCTTTAACGATGGTCCCGCACCAACCGGTCTCCGGTATTGCATGAACGGCGTTGCCTTAGAATTCATCAAAAAATAACAAACTCATAGAAACCATGCGATTTATTCAGATTGCGTTAGTAGGATTCTGGCTGTTGACGGGCTGTGTTCAGGGCCAGGATGTAGATACTGCACCTGCCCGCTTGCCCAAATTAAAACCCGGTGAGGCCGTAGCTACGTTTGCCGGAGGCTGTTTCTGGGCACAGGAGGAAGGGTTCAACCAGCTTCGGGGTGTTCGGGAAGTCGTTTCGGGGTATTCGGGCGGCAACGTTGCCAACCCAACCTATCAACAGGTCGGTACAGACGAAACCGGCCATGCCGAGTCAGTGCAGGTGTATTACGACCCCAGCGTGATTAGCTACCGGGATTTACTCGATGCGTTCTTCGCCGGGCACGACCCAACGACCCTCAACCGGCAAGGCCCCGATGCTGGACGCGATTATCGGTCGGTAGCGTTTTACCGCACCCCCGCCGAAAAGCAGGAGATTACGGCCGCTATTCAGCGGGTTAATGCCTCAAAGCACTACGCCAACCCGGTTGTCACGGAGGTTGTCCCGTTCAGCTTGTTTTATCCCGCCGAAAAATACCACCAGAATTACTGCCAGTTGCATCCGAACCAACCGTATATCCAGCACGTATCGCTTCCCAAAGTAGAAAAGCTGCGCCATGCCATGCAGGGTAAACTGAAACGGGAAGGCTGAAAACGGTCTATTTTTTTCGACAGGATTAACAGGATTGACAGAATAAGAGAATGAAAGAAATCTTGTCAATCCTGTTAATCCTGTCGAAAAAACAAGCTTCTAAAACCTTAATCCATGAACGACTTAAATCAGGCCGATAAAACGCTGCATAGTCTGGCCCAGTTAATTGCCCTGACGGGTATGCAATGGTTGCCGCTTCTGGCCGACGATAGCCAGACCAATATGGCCTGGAACAGTCATCTGCATCGGCTGGAAGGTCGGCCGTTCGCCGATAACGGCCAACCGATTCGCTTAATTATTGATACCGAGGATTTTGCCTTACAGTTTATTAACGACCGTGAGGAGGTGCTGGCCTCGTTTTCGCCCGAAAACAAAACACCTGATGATGCAATGGCCTGGTGGAAAGACCAGATGAAGGCGTGGGGCATTTCTGAAATTCTGGGAGTAAACTACCAATTGGACCATGACCCGGTTGATGACCAAACTCCTTACGAACGACCAGCCGGTTTGCCTGCGTGGAATTACTGGCGGACAACAGCCAATAAAGCTTTGCAGGCATTGACGGACTGGAGCGGTCGGGCAAGCGAGGTCAGGATTTGGCCGCACCACTTCGATACCGGCGTTTATTACAGCCAAACCGATGCCAGCCGACAGGAGAAAGCCGCTATCTGGGCAGGCTATGCCATTGCCGACTCCATCTGCCATGAGCCTTATTTTTACCTGTCGGGCTACACTACCAATCAACCTATCGACTTCGCAGCAGCACCTGCTCTTTCAGTGGGTGAATGGCGTAACACGGCAGACTGGAAAGGGGCGATGATGCCTGTCTCTGCCAGTAACGAGACCCAACCTATAGAAGCATTTTTCCAGGAAAGTTATTCCTGGATTAACAGGTTAATTGACTAACAATCTACGAATTATGAAACAGATAGCATCAGTTGGTATTCTGCTGGCTTTACTGCTTGTCGGATGCGTCAAACCCAAAGACCTGACTCCCTTAGGCAGCACAGGCGCACCCGTAAGTGTCGTTGACCCGGTTCAGACATTTGATAAGGCCGGACAGCAGTTACGCGCTTCCGGGACCTTCCAAAATGGAGTTCATACGGTGAGTGGCAAAGTAAGTCTGTATGAACGGAACGGAAAACAAACCTTAGTCTTTGAAGGCTTCCAAAGCGATACTGGACCCGACTTACGAATCTATTTAGCCACCAACACGCAAGCCACTGACTTTGTTGAGGTGAGCATGTTAACCGCCACCGGTAACTTTTTCGTAGACGTACCGGCGGGGGTTTCGATGAATCAGCAACGGTACGTACTCATCTGGTGCAAACGATTTTCTGTGCACTTCGGAAATGCCGAACTGAAATAGAAACTGTCTTTAAAAATCAATCCATGAAAACCCTGACAACAATTTATCTGGCCCTCGTGCTGCTTTTATTGAGTAAGCTACCCACCCTTGCACAAGGCTGTAGCGATGCCGGTTTTTGTACCATCGGCGGGTTGAAACAGCACGGCGCAACCGATACGAAAGGGCAGAAGATTACCCTCCTGCTGCCGGTCGGATTAGGCGATGAAGCCGTTTTTGTGTTTGCGCCGGGTATTCAATACGATAATCAACTGTCGGCAAAATGGGCTGTACAGGCCAAACTAACGGGCAATTATGCCAGCGGCAACTTAGGCAGTGTCAGCGGTCTGGGTGATGTTTTTCTGGCGGGTACGTACACGCTGCCAGCCAGAGCAAAATGGGCAACATCATTGACACTGGGCACAAAACTCCCATTGAATCAGGGGAATCTGAAAGCCAGCGGCCAGCCGCTTCCGATGCAGTACCAAAGCAGTCTGGGAACGGTCGATTTGATAACGGGGCTTTCGGTTAGTGACGGTAAATGGCAATTTTCGGCGGGTTGGCAACAGCCGCTGACGGGTGCCAATGACAACACGTTCCTGCCAAATTTGAGCACGAAACCCGAAGCACCGGCGTACCCACCCTCCAACCAATTCAACCGCCGGGCCGACGTACTGGCGCGGGGTGCTTATACACTGGCAATAAAAAGCCGCTTCAGCCTGAATGCGGGATTGCTGGGCATCTATCATTTAGGGGAAGATACGTATAAAGAGGCAAGCGGTAAATCGCTTCCTATTGCTGGCTCACAGGGGCTTACCCTGAATGCGACGCTGGCGGGCTGGTGGACCGTAAGCCCAAAAATGCGAATCGGATTTACGGCGGGAACGCCCTTACTCGTCCGCGAGGTTCGCCCCGACGGCCTTACCCGAAGTATCGTTTTTGCGCCGGAAATCAGTTGGTTTTTTTAACGATATAGTCTGGGCCAAGCCAGAACGGTCTATCGTGCGACTTGACCCAGACAAACCCTACTGGCACATGGCTATTTGAAACACCTCATCAAGTCGATTTTGAGAAATGGGCTGAACCGAATCGGTGTATAGAATCAGCCAGTTATCGGCTTGTTTGAGCCGCCCCGACAGGCGAACCGGCCGACCCACATCCGTTAAAATGCTGGCATTAAGCGGTTCGCCCTGTGGCCCGACGAGGAGGTAATAATTGGCTCGGTTGCCGCTGTTACGCACCGACAACAAAGGTGGAATTCCTCCCGCCATGCACCGCACGGCACACGAGCGATGCGGTCGCCCTTCGCCGGGTTTCATCACACCCAGCATACATTTTGGGTCAGTGATTTCGCCGACCAGGGTGACCATGCCCAACTCGACGGGTTTAGCGGTGAATTGCTTCTGAACCGGAGCCGATACGTTTACTAAGGCATCGGCCTCTTCGGTTAGTTCGAGGGCTGCTTTTCCGTCGTGGTAAATGAGCGTCCCCCTGACGGTCAGTGTTTTGCCAGCCAGCGAACCGCGTTTCGCTTCCCATTGATTCAGGGTTGAGTCGGCTCCGCGCTTGTTGAAACCGATGAGCAGAATACGCTCGAAAAGGGGCGCATTTCCGGCAGGTTGTTTCACCAGCACCCGCAGAAAAGGCATGGGCGCCCGGATTAACTCACCTTCGAGAGTGGTTAGTTGACCATACTCGAACACGGCTCCTGAAAATCCCCGCTGCTGCCACACGAGTAGCCCGGCCATAATTGGCACCACAACGGCCAATGCAATCACTGCCAATCGTACCGCCTTTCGGAACGGGGCCGGAGCTTCGGCCTGCCAGCCAATGTAAAAATCAGTTTCTGGTTTCATGGGGTAATGAAGAATGTATAATTAATAATGAACGAACTTCTCAGTAGTTCTCAAACCCGACACCACTCCCACCATTACAACAGCGCGTTATCCATTTATCACCGCCGGTTCCTGCGGTGTGCCGGGCAGATTAGGCGTGGGGTTGACCCATACTGTTGTGCCAATGCACCTTACTGCA
The DNA here is from genome assembly GCF_054781775.1 of Spirosoma areae. Taxonomy (NCBI): domain Bacteria; kingdom Pseudomonadati; phylum Bacteroidota; class Cytophagia; order Cytophagales; family Cytophagaceae; genus Spirosoma; species Spirosoma areae. The sequence continues at coordinate 174,435 of NZ_BAAGTT010000033.1, forward strand.
TAGGTCTCTACTTTTTCGGTAAACGGCGGGGGCGATTGCCCGTTTTGGGGCAGATACTGATAGCCGTGCCAGGGACAGGTGATGCAGCCATCAACGATTTTACCCTCGCCCAGCGGCCCGTTCTGGTGCCGACACTGATTATTCACCGCTGAGAGTTTACCCTCGTATTTGAAAACAGCAATGTTCTGCCCGTCAACCATCAGCGTTTTGGCACGGTTTTCGGCAATTTCACCGACCTCGCAGACCTTCACGAAGCCAACGGTTTGGGCGGGTAATGGCTGGATGTCGCGTCGCTGACTCACAAAAGCCGCCGTTAGGTGCATGCCTACAATGGTCACTAAGCCAATACCCAGCACCGTAGCGTATACAGGTGATGTTTCCTGCTGGAGAACCCCCAGTAAAACGTGCATAACAATCAGGCCATAAGCCACATATACGCCCATATGCAGGGTTTTCCAGGTGCTAGGCGTCAGGTTTTTGAGCCAGAAATCGTGGCTCGTTGCGGCCATCACGAACAAAATCAGCAGGGCAAAAAAACCCAGCGGCTGAAACGGAAATTGCGAAAATCGGCCATACTCCGGCTCCGAGGTAAACAGTGAAACCAGGGGGTTGACATTCCCCTGCGAATGAAACTGGAGCAGGCTGAACACGCCATGCACTGCCGACACCAGGAACATACTCACGCCCAGATGCCGCCGGTTGTAGAGCAGGGGCAGAAACCGGGAATCGAGCCGACAGAGTGGGCCGATAATCAGGATAACGTGCAGCATCAGAAACGCCAGCGTACTGGTCGCCCGGATGATGACGGTTTCGGCGGTTACGTCGGGAAACAGCGCGGCTTGCAAGCCGATAAAAATAAGCAGATACAGACCCACGAACCCGACAATGGCCCAGTCGTACAGTTTTTTCTGGCGATTCCAGGAAACGGCTTGGTAGTGTAGAGCCATAATTGCTTAGAAATGAATGGTTTGAAGGGTAGAATGATGGACTTCATCGGTAAGTGTGATGGTTGGATACGCTGACGAATCGGGCAGGGAAAAGCGGTACACACCCGCTACGTCGAGTTGCCCAATGGCTTGCCCGCCAGCATCGCCCACGCGAACCACTACCGAAGGAACCTCCAGCGGTTGCCGGACTATGATTTCGAGTTGCCGCTCAGCCGATTTCCTGTCCCGACGCAGATTCACCTGCAAACCGGGGTTATTAATTGACTTTATTAGCACGGGTAGCGAAGCCGCCAATGGCAGACCAATTGGTTGCACCTGCACGGGCGGGATGGTATTTAGTCGCAACGCTGCCACAAAGCCGATGGGCAGCAGTATGGCCAGTCCGAGCCACATAATGCGGTGCGACCGGCGAAGGGTTGGCGTCATGGCAATGAAGAATTAGAATCTGTATGCGCTGGCGAATGATGTTGCATCAGTTTCCGCAACAGCAAGGGCCACAGGGCAATAGACCCCGGCAAGAGTAACAGCCGAACGGGCCATATCATCGTTTTGGCTTCGTCGTCGAGCCGGGCGGCTCCCCAGCCAATAAAATATAGCCCAAACACAGCCCCCATGAACCAGTAGCCGTAAAAGAGATTGATAAGTAATTCGGACATGGGTTATCAGGCTTTGTTATAGAGTTTTACCACCGTTTCGCGGGTCATGCGGCCCGTGTCGCTTATTAAAAAAGCCAGTAGTTCAGCTACTTTGTCGGTGGGGACCCAATGGCTGGGGTCGGCATCGGGCATGGCAGCGCGGTTGGCGGGGGTATCTAAGGTGCTGGGCACAACCACCGTTGCCGTAATATGATGCGTTTTGCCGTCGGCATTAATGAGTTTGGCAAGTTCAAAAATCAGGGCTTTGCTAAGGGCATACGCTAGGGCACTCTTGCCTTCGGTAGCGTTGAGCGTGGGCCGCGAGCCAATCAGAATAAACTGCCCGCCCCGCTGTTGCTCAAATCGGGCCATCAGGGGCTTCACCAGGTTAAACGCCGACATGAAATTGAGGTCAATCATTTTCTGCAATAACCGGGCATCGGTCTGCTGAATGGTTCCCATCGCAAAAGCACCCACGAGCAGCACCGCCGACCGCAACTCAATATCCGCAATGTCGGACAGAAAGGCGGCTACACTGGTTTCGTCCAGCACATTCACAACATACGACCGAACGTTGGGCAGGTGAGTGAACAGCGACAGGTCGCGGTTGGAGCTAAACGTAGCGAGTACGGAATAACCCTGTTGGTGAAGGTGCTCGACCACGTCTCTGCCCAGATTGCCCGATGCGCCGGTAACAAGAATTGTATTCATAGGGGTTGTCATTTGTAGTAATTAGGTTCTCATTAGCGTGCTGTCAGGTTCTCATTAGCGTGCTGTCAGGTTCTCAAACCTGACAGGCGAGGACGGTTCGCCGTTACAATTCTTAAGTTTTAATTTCCTTGACGCGGTTTTAAGAATCGTAACGGCGAACCGTCCTCACAGAGTCGGGTTTGAGAACCCGACTCCACTACAGCAAAACAAAAACCTGACTCTACAACAAGAACCCAACGTTGTCATTGCCCGGATTCTCACTAAAACAAATCGCGATAATGCATCAACTGCGATTTCTCCCGTTTGCCCTCGTAAAAAGCTGCGCTGGAAAACGGATACTCAGCGGGATAACTGACTAATCCCGCCTTAACCGGATTGTTATGGATATACTTAATTTTCGTTTCGCAAACATCCCGCGAGTACAGATATACGTCATCGAATCGGTCCGTCCAGATTTTAAAATGTTGAGTGCGGTGTTCATATTCGATATGCCGTAGCAGTTCGGTTTGCTGAGTCTGCATATACTCCCGTAGTTTTAGCGATGTGAATTTCTTAAAGTCCCGCATATAATCGATGAGGTGATTTTCTTCTTCAAAGAAGATGATGAAGTGTATGTGATTGGTCATCAAAACATAAGCCAGCAGTTTTGCCCTGTATTTGTCATTGTAGAATTGAAAACTATCAAAGAGAATGCTAAAACACTGGTTATCAAAAAGAAGTGGCAAATGCTGATGACAGGTTGTCGTGATAAAAAAACAGCGTTCTTCAGTTAGTAAAGTGCGGTTGCGAAGTCCCATTCCCGGCGGGTTTATTGGTTCGTCCTAAGACGGGGTGTTTTGGATTACGTTACCACTGTGCCTGATTTTCCGCGATTTGCCTGGCTGGCGTTTAGTTGTCGTGGTGGTGGGTTTTGTGTCGGCTGTGGTGTCGGGTTTAAGAACCCGACACCTCGCGTCAGCAATTGTGTCGGGTTTAAGAACCCGACACCACAGCCGACACCACACGACCACCGAACCCACTACCATCTGACACAGCACTACGACGCACCCGACATCATATCAGCGTCAGCCTCACTCCACCACAGCACTTCATACGTTTCGCAGCCGTTTTTCTGGCCGGAGAGATGCATCGCCATCGTGCGGCATTGGCCATAGCGTCGGCGGTAGTTGCGCCGGTAGAGCCCGCCCGCCAGCCACATACCCGAAACTGGCCCGACGAAATACAGCCACCAGCCCGTCCAGAGATGAGCGGATAGGGCCGAACTGACCGTGCGGGCGGGGTTGATGCTCATACCCGAATAGGGGGCCTCGAAGGTGATATACAAAGCGACCACAACGCCCACAAAATACCCGGTGTAGGGAGCCAGTTGGCGGGAGTTGCTCAGGACCAGTACCATCGTCAGCATACCGAAGGCCATTGCAAACTCAAGTGCTAATGCTACCCAAACGCCGGTTGAGCCGGGCTGCGTGGCTACAAAGTTTACCGATGGATGCGCCATGTATTGGGGTAAAAAACTGTATATCAGGATAATTCCTAAAGAGCCACCTACAAACTGGGCTACAATATAAGCCAGCGCATCGGTCGTCGTAATTCGGTTAAGCCGCCATTGGGCAACGGTTACGGCAGGGTTCAGGTGTGCGCCCGACCGCTTGCCCCAACCCGAATAAACCAGGCTGATGGCCGTTAGCCCCATGCACACGCCAATCAATGCCCTCCGATACAAGGGCGACGAGATGGCCGCACGCACCGGGAAAGCCGGATGCTCGACAACCATGACCGCCACCGAAGCCACTACCATAAACACGCCTAACGCCCAGGCTTCAATCAGATACAACCGCCAGTTTTTCCGCAATGTCTGTATCATATCCAGAATTTATCGGGCCGGATAATCGGTCATGAGTTTAACCATCGCCCCAACCGACCACGCCTGATTGGCCGCTCCCCACCCCTGCTGCGGGTGCAGTCCGTCGAAAATCTCGGAGATACCGAATAGGCAGTCGTTTTCGTAAAAATGCTGCTTCAGCGTCGCCAGTTCAGTATACATCCGTTTACGGGCCTTCGCCGAATCGCCATGAACGCGGAAATAAGCGGGCCAGTATTCGCCCAGCAAAAACGGCCAGACGGTTCCCTGATGGTAGGCTGTATCACGCAGCCACGGGTCGCCCCCATACACAGCCGCAAAAGCCGGGTCGCTGGGCGCGAGAGTCCGCAGACCATAAGGTGTGTACAGATGAGCATCCACCGTTGCCAAAATCTGTTGCTGGTCGGTTTTGTTCAGTAACGGGAACGGCAAACTGAGGGCATAAATCTGATTGGGCCGGATGCTGCTGTCGGGCGACCCACCGGGAATCACTACGTCGTTCAGATACCCTTTTTCGTTCCAGAAATGGGGCCGGAAACTCTCCTCAAACCGCCGAACCATGAGCGCGTACATATCGGGTTTCCGGCGCAGTTGCCTCGCAAAGAAAATCGTGATTTGCAGCGCGTTATACCACAAAGCGTTGATTTCGACCGGGCAGCCATGCCGGGGCGTTACCACATAATCACCCACACGGGCATCCATCCAGGTCAGTTGCGCCGTGCCTTTACCGCCGTACAGCAATCCATTTTCCGTGACATGAATACCGTATCGTGTACCACTTATATGGGCATCCAGAATGGTCAGCAACGGCTCGAAATACTGTTCAACAAAGGCCAAATCGTTGAATTTCTGGTGGTATTCGTAGAGAGCCACAAACAGCCAGAGCGTTGCGTCGATGGTGTTGTATTCAATCGGGTCGTGGCTATTATCTGGAAAACGGTTGGGCAGCATTCCATCATCGAGATACCGGAAAAACGTGGCCAGAATCCGTTGCGCCGTTTGCTGATGGCCGAGCGAAATACACAATCCCCGCAGGGCAATCATGGTGTCGCGGCCCCAGTCGGTAAACCAGTGATAGCCCGCAATAATCGTCTCACTCTGGGCGGCCTGCGTTCCGGTGAATTGCCGCTGCACAATGAACTGATTGGCCGAGATGACCAAATCCTGCAAAAACGGCTCGGTCTGGCTTTGGCGCAGGTCTTCAACCCGTTTGATTTCCCAGGCCCGTAAATCGGCAGGGTCGGGAATCAGGATTTTTTCGTCGGTCGAGAAGGTCAGAAAACACTCACCACCGGGTTCGAGCCGGGTTTCAATATGACCAACAGCGTAGGCATCTTCCATAAAATCCAGCCCGCGCTCCTGTTCCTGCCGGTATGTAAACCGATTGTACCAGGCCCGATTTTCGATAAACGTTCCCGACGAAAACGCGCAGTAAAGCGGCTCCGCGCCGTAATGGGCATAGAGTTTGAGGTATGGGGTAGTCTGGGCGATGTAGAAATTGTAATAATCGTTCTGATGGAACAGGCTGTGATAATCGCGGTGAACAAACAACGGCATCAACTGAATCGTAACTGCTTTTTTGCTCAGGTTTTTATACACAACCACCGTTGTATTGGCCATTTGCACCATAAACACGGTTTTGCTAAGGCTGTGTTCGCCCGCCTGATACACCCACGTGGGCAACGCCAATCGCTCGAACGACACCAGATGCTGCCAGCCCTGCGGATGCACTACATCACCGTAGCGATTGCTTGCCAGCGCCACCGGCCCCTGTTCGGTCAGCAGCGTTTCTTCCACTTTCGAGACCAGCACCTGCCGGTCAGTAGGCGGATTTTGGGCGGCCACCAGCAAGCCGTGATACCGCCGGGAGTTGGCCCCCGTCAGCGTGCTACTGGCGTAGCCGCCTAACCCGTTGGTTATGAGCCACTCACGCCCGGCGAGGTCGTCGAAGTTATTGTTTAGGAGAGCGTACATGAGGGAGGTTTTTGGTTTTAGTAATGTCAGGTGCTTATTGGTAGCGACAGGTTAGCCCGTGGTGGGTTTTGCCGGTGGTGTCGGGTTCTCAAACCCGACAGGCGGGAGCGGTTCGCCGTTGCGATTTTAAAACCGCACAGTGTCGGGTTTGAGAACCCGACACCACCAGAACATCACCGCAAACCGTAAACAGCTATCCTCCAATCAAGTCTGCCACAACGCCCGTCCAGCCGGTTTGGTGGCTGGCACCAACGCCCTGCGACGTATCGCCGTGAAAATACTCGTAGAACAACACGAGGTCTTTGAAATGCGGGTCGGTAGCATACCGATTCTCTCCGCCGTTGACGGGCCGGTGGCCGGATTCGTCGGGTCGAAAAATACCGATGAGCCGGTCGGCCAGCATAGAGGCCGCGTCGCCGAGGGTGATACGGTGGCCCGACCCCGTCGGGAATTCCACCTGCACCTGGTCGTTGTAGTAGCTATAATACGTTCGGAGGGCGCAGATGAGCAGGTAATTCATGGGCATCCAGATAGGCCCGCGCCAGTTGGAGTTTCCACCAAACAGCCCGCTCGACGATTCGCCGGGTTCGTAGCGCAGGCCAAACTCCTGGCCGTCAATCTGCACCGAGTAGCCGTGTTCGTGGATTTTCGAGATGGACCGAATGCCGCCCGGTGCGAGAAATTCGCGCTCATCGAGCATGGCGTGAAGGAGTCGCTCCAACCGCGCGGGTGGAATTAGTGACAGCAGCAAATCCTGATTGTCGGGAATATCTTCGACCACTACATGCATACTGCCCTGTTTCTGGTATTGCTGAAACCAGCGCATCCGTTTTGTGAAATCAGGCAGTTTCGTATAAATGCTTTTGGGAATTTTCAGCACGGCAAACAGCGATGAAAGTCCAACTAACGACCTGATTTTTAGAGGGATGTAGTTATGTCCGGGTAGTTCCAGAATGTCGTAGAAAAAGCCTTCGTTCTCGTCCCACGAACCGGCCCAGTCTTCGCCCATGCGGTTAAGCGATTCGGCGATATAGACGAAATGCTCAAAAAATTTGGTCGCTACGTCTTCGTAGGTATCGTCAACTTTAGCGATTTCGAGGGCCATTTCCAGCATATTCAGGCAGTACATCGCCATCCAGCTTGTGCCATCGGCCTGTTCGAGCCGACCGCCACCTGGAATCTGATTGCTCCGGTCAAACACGCCGATGTTGTCTAACCCCAGAAACCCACCCTCAAATACATTATTGCCTTTGGCATCTTTGCGGTTGACCCACCACGTAAAATTGAGCAACAGTTTCTGAAATACCCGCTTCAAAAACTTCACGTCGCCCACGCCCGTCCGTTCGGCATCGAGCTTGTACACTGCCAGGCACGACCACGCATGAACGGGCGGGTTTACGTCGCCAAACGCCCACTCGTAGGCCGGTAGCTGGCCGTTGGGGTGCATATACCATTCGCGTAAAAACAGAATAAGCTGGTTTTTTGCGAATTGTGGGTCAACGCGGGCCAATGGCACACAGTGGAAGGCCAAATCCCAGGCCGCATACCAGGGGTATTCCCACTTGTCGGGCATCGAAATAATGTCCTCGTTGTTGAGCGTGCGCCACTGCTGATTGCGCCCGTGTTTGCGCTCGGCGGGTGGAGCGGGCTGTCCGGGGTCGCCGTCGAGCCACTGCGGTATGTCGATATGATAAAACTGCTTCGACCAGAGCATTCCCGCAAACGCCTGCCGCTGAATCTGTTTCGTTTCGGTATCGGCCTCCGGCGATTGAATTCCGGCATAAAACTCATTCGCTTCGGTGATACGCTGGGCGAAAATCTGGTCGAAATCCGGGCCAAACGGTTGACTGTTTTTGCCGCGCAGCAGCCGGAGTTTTATTGTAACCGACTGCCCGGCAGGAATGGAAACCTGATAGACGGGCGCAACTTTAGACCCTTCGACCCGCTGGGTCACGTCGTCAAAATTCCCGCTGATAACGGCCCGATGGAACGCATCTTTGGCGAACGGCTGCGCGTCGCCGTCCGAACCGTCGGGCCGTCCAAACACCTGTTGGGTATTGGTTTCATTTTCAGTGAACAATACCCGGTCGGTAGTCTCGAAATAGAGTGTATAATCGCCCTGTTCGGGGTGTTCAGTCGTTACGCTTTGGCAACCTTCGCCATCAGGACCCCGCCGGATGCGTGGTTTGCTATCGAGCCGCCCGAATGACCAGCCATTCCGAAACCATAGTGTAGGCAACAGGTGTAATGAAGCCGAATCAGGACCGCGATTGTAGGCCGTAACCCGAATCAAAATGTCGCGGTCGGAGGCTTTGGCGTATTCGGTGAATACATCGAAATACCGATTCTCATCGAATATGCCGGTATCTAACAACTCATATTCGGGCTGATTCCGGTCGCGGTTGCGGTTGGTCTCTACGAGGTCGGCATAGGGGAAAGTCCGCTGCGGATACTTGTAGAGGTGCTTCATATACGAGTGTGTGGGGGTGCTGTCCAAATAATAGTACAGTTCTTTCACGTCCTCGCCATGATTACCTTCATTGCCGGTCAGCCCGAAAAGCCGCTCTTTCAGAATTGGGTCGTGGCCGTTCCAGAGGGCGATGGCAAAGCAAAGCTGTTGTTTCTCGTCAGATATTCCCGCAAGGCCATCTTCGCCCCAGCGGTAGGCGCGTGAGCGGGCGTGGTCGTGCGAAAAATATTCCCAGGCGTTGCCGTGCGGGCTGTAATCTTCGCGGACGGTTCCCCACTGCCGCTCCGACAAATACGGCCCCCAGTGCAGCCAGTCATGCTGACCGGCATATTGCTCCTGCAACCGAAGCTGTTCGGGCGATGGGGCGAGTTTGGTTTTTTGTGTTTTCATGGAAAAGGTTGCTTGGTTTGTTTAGTGATGCCGGATTTCCGTTGTTGTAGTGTTGGGTTTGCCGGTGGTGTCGGGTTCTCGTGGAGGTGTCGGGTTTGAGAACCCGACACCTCGCGTCAGTAATCGTGTCGGGTTTGAGAACCCGACACCTCCACGAGAACCTCAGCACACTTTCGCACCACCAGGTTTTCGTTTACCCATTATCTTCAAATCCAGGGTACAAGGTCATGCCGCCATCGACAACGAGGGTATGCCCGTGAATGTAGTCGGCTTCGTCGGAACACAGCCAGGCGACGGTCGAGCCGATATCGGACGTTTCGCCAATACGCTTGTAAGGAATGAGCCGCATTAGGCTCGACAGGGCTCGAGGTGTTTCCCAGGCTTCCCGGTTGATGGGGGTGCGAATGGCACCCGGTGCCACGCTATTGACCCGGATTTTGTAACCACCCAACTCCTGAGCAATGGATTTCATGAGCAGCATAACCCCGCCTTTGGAGGCTGCATAGTTCGAATGGCCCGCCCAGGGAATAATTTCGTGTACCGAACTCATGCAGATAATTTTGCCAACAGACTGCGAAACTTCCGGGCGTGGGCCGCGACGCAGGAACTCACGGGCGGCTTCGCGGGCGCATAAAAACTGGCCCGTCAGGTTCACATCCAGCACAAACTGCCAGTCTTTAAGCGTCATGTCGATAAATTTTGCATCTTTTTGCAGCCCTGCGTTCGCCACCAGAATATCGACCGTACCGAAGGTAGCAACAGCCTCGGCAAACATTCGCTGCACCTGGTCTTCTTTACTCACATCGGCCCGTGCGAGCAGTGCCTGACCGCCCCCATCCCGAATCAGGGTGGCGGCTTCTTCGGCGCCTGCCGGATTACCGATGTAATTGACAACGACGTTGGCTCCTTCGCTGGCTAACGCAATGGCGGTGGCTTTGCCAATGCCCGAACTGGCACCGGTAATGATGGCCGTCTGGCCAACAAGCCGTTGGTTTGGTTTCTGAAACATAAGGGTAGGTAGTGATTTAGGGTAGTTTGTCGTTGGCATACGTTGCGACACCAATTACAGCACGTTATTCATCAAATAATCACCGACACGCAATGCATTGGCCGCCGTTGTGAGCGACGGATTGTAAGCACCCGATGAAGGAAAAAAGCTGGCATCGGCCACAAACAGGTTGTCGAGTTCATGGGCTTTGCAGTTCACGTCAAGCACCGACGTAGCCGGGTCGGTGCCAAAGCGAAGCGTGCCGCACTGGTGCGATACCCCACTGATACCGAGGTCATAGCCCGACCAGTACACCGTTTTCAGAGCCGGGTCAATCTCGCCCAACTGCACGAACAGGTCTTTCAATTTTTGCTTCAGGGCGTCAAAAGCCGCTACGTTGTTGCGGTCGCGGTGGTAGATAAGCTGGATGGCTCCATCGTGCGTGAGCGTCACGCGGTTGTCGGGGTCGGGCAGGTCTTCGGCGGTAAGCCAGAAATCAATGCTGTGGGCCGATAGCCAGTCGGCCTCTTTGCCGGGCAGGAAATCGGCAGCTAATCCAACCACTGTTGGGGGGTCATTTTTGCCCATCAATTGAATTTCGCCCAGCGGATGAGGATTGTCGGGAGTCGGTTCGTAGTAATCGCCGATGCAGAAATATTTCTGAAAAAACGACGTGTTCAACTTGTCGGGCGTGTAGGCAATCTGGCAGCCGTTGATGTGCGCCATGTAATTCCGGCCCACCTGCCCACTGCCATTTGCCAGGCCGTTCGGATGTTGCTCATTGGCCGACCGCAGCAGCAAAGCCGCCGAATTAATGGCCCCCGCTGCCAATACTATGGCATTGGCGTAGTACGTTTTCGTCTGGCCGTTTCGATGAACCTCCACAGCCGTAATGCGCTGGCCGTTGGCATCGGTGATGAGCCGGGTCGCCATGGCGTTGGTCAGCAACGTCACGTTGGGGTATTGCAGAGCCGCCCGAACGCCCGTTACGTGCGAATCGGCTTTGGCTTCGGTTGGGTCAGGAAAACCGTCGAAATTGCCCAGCACGGTTGGCGCATCGGGCCGATTGGGGTTATCCTGCGACAGCCGCACCGCCATTGGAATCGGAAATGGTTTCAGGCCGGTTTTCTGAACGTTTTGGTACAATTCTTCGGCAAATGGTTCGGGTGAAATTGGGTTAAACGGATAAGCTTCGGCCCCGGCTGGTTCGGTCGGGTCGGCCCCGCGCAGGCCATGAACACTGAATAACCGTTCGGCTTCGGTGTAGTAGGGCGCAAAATCGGCGTAGGGAAGCGGCCAGGCGGGTGAGATGCCCGTCATGTGCTTTGTTTCCTGAAAATCAGACTCGCGCAGCCGAAAACTGGCCGCACCATACATCTTGCTGTTGCCGCCCACAACGTAGTGCGTAAACGGTTTAAACGGCTGGTTGTCTTTGTCAAACCAAATCTCATCGGTACGGTAGCGGCCTTTCACTACCACCTCGTTTACGTCCCAGTTTTCTTTCTCTTTCGGAATAAAATCGCCCCGTTCGAGAATCAGGATTCGTTTGCCCGACGGGGCCACGCGTTGGGCAAGTGTGCCGCCACCGGAGCCGGTGCCGATGAGGATTAGGTCGTAGGTATGTGTTTTCATAATAGGGAGATTCAGGACGTTTAGGCCTGATTAGTTTTTTAGCTATTGAGCGATTACCGCATCTCAATAGCCAGTTGACTATCCATTGCCAACTACCATACCACGCTATGAAAAAGGAGTAAAAGGGTTTTTTTAACGCAGGAATACGTGTTTTCAGGTTTGGATACGTGTGCCAACTCAGGCAGCAATCACGATATTTCGTGAGTATTGCTGAATGTCAGGATAGAGGGCCTTGTTTAGGCCAGGTCCGGCTCGACCGTTGTACTTCCGGGTGTTGTCAGATGTACGCATTTGACCCTACAATCATCCCCTAAATCCCCTGAAAGAGACTTGGCTGGCACGCAACTAAAGCCCCTTTGGGCACCTATAGGAGTTTATCAATTTTTCACGACATTTCGTTAGTTTCACGATATTTTGTGAATGTACGGATAGCCTGCCCCAAAATTCTCGCTGACAATTACCACCAGAAGGGCTACTCTGCTCACGTCAGACCACTTTTAACCAATGCAAATCTTATCTGCGGAAATGGGACCAAAAGTTGATAGACTACTATAGGGCTTTTTCATAAATGATGTAGTCTTAGCTGTACTCATCCGACACCACAAAAACCAGGACATTCCAACAACAGCAATCAGGCAATGGCAGATAGTATAAAAACAGATGAAAAAATCCTGCGGCTGTCGCACTTTACGGTTGAAAATGCGCTTGAAGCTATCCTTCTTCTCGACCAGCAGGGGCGAGTTTATCGGGCCAATAAAGCCGCTGCTGCTTTGCTGAACTATTCGATTGAGGAACTAACGAAACTCACGTTCTTCGATTTTACTACCGAACATAACGCTGAGAGCTTTGCCCGTTTGTGGCAATCCTTAGAAAAACTTCAGACGCTGACCTTCGAGATGAAGCAACGTCGAAAAAACGGCACGACGTTACAGGCCGAAGTGGGCATGAATTTTATCGACTTCGAGAGCCATAAATACCTGTGCTGCTTTTTCCGCGACGTAACCGAACGCAGTCAGTTGGACGAAACGCTGCGGCTCATTTCGGAGGGAACGGCGGGGGTGACGGGCCTCGATTTTTTTCAAACACTCGTTCGGCACATTACCCAAACCCTCCAGGTGCAGTTTGCCCTTGTAACGGAATGCACCAACGTCGAAAAAACACGCGTCCGAACGCTGGCTTATGCGGAAGATGACCGGCTTCTCGAAAACATTGAGTATGACCTGGCCGGTACGCCGTGCAGCATCGTAATGCAGGGCCGCGATTTTTATTATCCCTATGATGTCAGCCTGAATTTCAATAAAGATGCGGGTGTCGAATCCTACGTGGGCGTACCCATCTACGACCGCGACGGGCTGGTGATTGGGCATATCGCCATCTGCGACCAGCGGCCACTGTTGAACCAACAGAAATACCTGAGCATCCTCCGCATATTTGCGTCGCGGTCGGGGGCCGAAATCGAGCGAAACGTAGCGGAGGAGAATCTGCGCCGAACGCAGGAGCAGTTGGAAGCAACGGTCATCGAGCGAACGCGGGAGTTTTTGAAAGCCAAAGAAGCCGCCGAGATGGCCAACCGGGCCAAAAGTGAATTTCTGGCGAATATGAGCCACGAACTGCGTACCCCGCTCAACGGCATCCTGGGATACACGCAGTTATTCCAGCGCGACCTGTCGCTGACCTCAACTCAGCAAAATGGCATCGCCATCATTCACAATTGCGCCGAAAACCTGCTGGTGCTCATCAACGACGTACTGGATTTGTCGAAGATTGAAGCCCGAAAACTGGAATTTGAGCCGAAACCGTTTAGCCTCAACGAGTTACTGACCAACGTCAAGAGCCTGTTTCAACTAAAGGCCGAACAGAAAAATCTGACATTTTTTGACCAGACTACTATCCCGCTTCCCGAATTGGTGTATGGCGACGAGCGCAAGCTGCGACAGGTGCTTATCAACCTGCTGGGTAATGCTGTTAAATTTACCGATAAAGGGGGCGTTCTTCTGAACGTAAAGTACGAGTCGGGCGGCAGTCGCGTCTGGTTTCAGATTGACGACACGGGCATCGGCATTCCGTCCGATAAATTAGACCTTATTTTTCTGCCCTTTCAGCAACTCCGCGAACACGGCCGATTCATAGAAGGAACGGGTCTGGGGCTGGCCATCACCGAAAAATTAGTCGCCCTCATGAACGGCGAACTGCTCGTGGTCAGTACACCCGGCAAGGGTAGTTCGTTTAGTGTCACCCTCGATTTGCCGCCCCTCGCTACGTCGGAGCAACCCCATACGACCCGCAAAGAATCCCGCCAGATTATCGGCTACCGGGGCCGTCGGCGAACAGTTCTGATTGTGGACGACCACTGGGAAAATCGCTCCGTACTGACAAACCTGATGGAGCCGCTGGGGTTTCGCACGGTGGAAGCCGAAAACGGGGCTGTCGCCCTGACGCGGGCGCGGGAATTCACGCCCGACCTGGTGCTGATGGATTTGGTGATGCCTCAGATGGACGGCTTCGAGGCTGTGCGGCAGTTTCGGCGGCAGAAATCCCTTTCGGCGGTTAAGATTATCGCGCTCTCGGCCAGTGTTCTCAACAGCCACCAATTGAGCATGGATGCGGGCTGCGACGATTTTCTGCCCAAACCCATTCATGTCGAGCAGTTGCTCAATGCGCTGCAACGGCTTCTGCGGCTAACCTGGACCTACAACCCCACGCGAACATCTGCCCACTTAACAACCGCGCCTGGTTCGTTTTCTGCCACCGATACTACCGGACAGCTTCCGCCCATACACCAGATTGAAGACCTCTACGCCACAGCGCTCACCGGCGACATTCAGGGTGTACTGACCCGGCTGGATATGCTGGCTACAACCGGGCCGGACATCAGCGCGTTTGTCCATTCGATTCGTGAACTGGCCCGCCAGTTCGACATGAAAAAGATGCGCGACTATCTGCGGAGTTGCTTAAAAGACCAATCCTACCTGTCTGACAATTGAATTTACCGGCCTGATACGTAAACGTTATGAAAATCAATGGGTTGCTCATCGTATTGGGTTTGCTGGCAGGGATGCCGGGGATGGCGCAGGAAATGGGCAGCCCGCTTATTCAGCATTTCAGCCCCAAAGATTATCAGGCGCACCCCGAAATACGGACGATTGTTCAGGACAAACGGGGTATGCTCTACGTAGGAAACTACAACGGTCTGCTCGAATACGATGGCAGCAACTGGCGACTCATCGAGGTGCCGGGGCTGACGGTCAGGGCGTTGGATGTTGACAACAGCGGCACGGTCTTCGTAGGTACCCAATCGGATTTTGGCTTTCTGAAAACCACCCCAACCGGGCAAATGCAATACGTATCGCTGGCCCGCCACCTACCCGTCTCCGACCGCAGCGTACCCCCCGTCTGGCGGTTGTTCTGCACGCCCGAAGGCGTGTATTTCTGCACATACGGGAAAATCATCCGGTATCGGCCCAATAAGCCAATGCAGGTCTGGTATCCGAAACGACAGTTTCAGTTGGCTACGTATGTTCGGCACACCCTATTTGTTCAGGAAGAAGGGTTTAGCCTTATGCGGATTAACAGACAGGACGGATTGGAACCCGTACCTAACGGAAAGCAGTTTGCCAACGTCGCCGTGCAATCCATCCTGCCCTATCCCGGTGAGAAACTATTGGTGGCTACCCAGCACGACGGATTATTGCTGTATGATGCCCCCTTTCTGCACAACCGGCCCGGCCCAACTACAGTTACACGCTTAACCACGACCGAAGAAGCCTGGCTGCGCCACAGTGACATTTCTCAGGCCATTGCTCTCCCTGATTCGGCGAACAAGTCTGTTCGCTATGCCCTTTCGAGTTTGCGCGGGGGAATTAGCATTTTTGATGCCGATGGGCGACTCCGGCAACGCATTAATGAGCAGACGAACTTAGGAAATAATCGGGTTCATAGTCTGTTTCTGGACCAGCAGCAAACGCTCTGGGCCGGGCTGGCGAATGGCCTTGACAAAATTGAAATTAACAGCCCAATCACCCGATTCAACGCGAATCAGAACATCCGGGCTACCGTCTGGGATGTGTTTCGGCACCAGAACCGGCTCTATGTCGGTACCAACTCAGGGTTGCTATATGCCGATAAACAGAGGAATTCCTTCCGGGCGGTAAGCGGGTCGGAGTCGCCCTGCTGGGATATGGTTGCTTTCGGTAGCGACCTCTTGGTGGGGACAATGGGGGCCGTGCTACGGGTTCGGGATGGAGTTCTACAACAATCGTTATCTATAACCGGCGGTATGGCCTACGCCCTGGCGCGGTCGCACGTGGATACGAATGTGGTGTTTGCCGCCATGTTCGACGGGGTTAATGTGTTGCGGTTCACGAACGGCCAACTGCGCTTGCTGGGGCGGCTGCGGGGTATTTCGGGCGAGTGCTGGTCGATTGTCGAGGAACCGGGCGGGAACCTGTGGGTCGGCACGCACCTACAGGGGTTTTACCGCGTCAACCTATCGGGTGGTATCCGCCTGAATCCACCCATCCGGCACTATGGCCTTGATAAAGGACTGAATCAATTAGTCTGGAACTACGTCTTTGCTGCCCCGGACGGACTGTTTTTTACGACAAAGAACCGCATTTACCGGTATGTTTCCGGCACAGACCGGTTCGCTGAAGACACACGTTTTGCCTCTCTTTTCCATAATCTGGCTACCGGTTCGCCTTATTTTGCTCAGGACAGCCAACGCTCGTTCTGGTTTTCGAATCCGCTGGGAGGATTACGCCACCAGCCCGACGGGTCGTTCAGGCCCGATAGTGTAAGTTTACGGCCTGTTCAGCGCGGAGGTTTTGCGGTGTACCCTGATGCTTCCGGTGTGGTCTGGATTGGTAATGACGAAGCGCTGTATCGCTACGATGGCACCCGAAAATTACCCACATCAGCTTATTGGTCCCTAATTCGGGAAATACGCCTGACGGAGTCAGATTCATTGCTGGCTCTAAACGCCCGTGGCAAGGCCCTCATGGCTGAACTCACCTACCGCAACCGGTCCATTTCGTTCCACTTCGCAGCCGGTAGTTTCGTGGGCGAAGGCGGCAACGAATTTCAATATCGGCTGATGGGCCACGGCCTGATGATGGACGACACAAACTGGTCGAAATGGACGAAAGAAACGAAGAAGGAATACACTAACCTGCCCGCCGGGATGTACACCTTTTTCGTGCGGGCGCGCAACCCGTATCGGCAGTTCAGCCGCGAGAGTACATACTCCTTCAAGGTACTGCCGCCCTGGTATCAGACGAAGGTGGCCTACGTAGTCTATGGCTTTGCGTTCCTGCTGGTTATAAGTCGATTGGTTCGCTACTACACCCGGCATCTGACCAACGAGAAAACGAAGCTGGAACGGCTGGTAGAGTCCCGAACAGCGCAGGTCGTTCAGCAAAAAGAAGAACTTGAAGCGCAGGCTGTTCATTTGAAAGCGGCCAAAGAAGCCGCTGAACTGGCGAATCGAGCCAAAAGTGAATTCCTGGCCAATATGAGCCATGAACTACGCACCCCGCTCAACGGTATTTTGGGATTCGCTCAACTGTTTCAGCAGGATAACACCCTGACCGAAAGCCAGATGAAAGGAATTCGGGTTATTGAGGAGAGTGGTAACCGCCTGCTGACGCTCATCAACAAACTGCTTGCTATCACGAAAGCCGAAGGATTAGACAACGGCGTTTGGAATGGAGAAGCGGGCCATGAACCCATCAATAGGAGTGAACTACCTAAGGCTACAGGCCCGATTCAACCCCCGCCTGCTGAGTATCTCGAAGACCTGCATAAACTGGCCATGACCGGCGATATTCAGGGCATTCTGGCTCAGCTTCGCCAGATTGAATCGCTTGATTCAGCCTACCGGCCTTTTGTGGAGGAAGTGCGGAAAATGGCCGATGTGTTCGACACCAAACAGATACGACAGTACCTTAAAATCTGCTTAGAAACCCATGATTAACCGAACCGATAACGCGTCTGCCAGTATTCTGATTGTCGACGATACGCCTAATAACATCAGTATTCTGTTTGAAACCCTGAGCAGCAGCGGCTATAAAGTGCTGGTTGAGCGCGACGGCAAAAGTGCCATCGAGCAAATTCGCTATGCCCGGCCCGACCTGGTATTGCTCGATGTGATGATGCCCGGCATGGATGGCTTTGAAACCTGCCGCCGTCTCAAACTCGACCCCGATACGCGCGACATTCCGGTAATTTTCATGACCGCCCTCTCCGAAACCATCGACAAGGTAAACGGATTCAACATGGGTGCTGTGGACTACATTACCAAACCGTTTCAGCTTCAGGAGGTGTTGTCGCGCATCAACACTCATCTGACGTTGAGAAACTTACGGGCCGAACTCCAGCAGGCCAACCAATCCCTCGAACAGCGCGTGGCCGAGCGAACCGAAGCCCTTTCGAAAGCCTTACAGGAAGTAGAAAAGCTGACCAATCAATTGCAGGCGGAGAACGTTTATCTGCGTGAAGAGATTAAATCGACCAGTAATTTTGACGAGATTGTCACCCAAAGCAAGCTATTCCGGAAGGTGCTTACTCAGGTCGAACAGGTGGCTTCCACCCCTACGTCGGTGCTGATTCTGGGCGAATCCGGTACGGGGAAGGAACTGCTGGCGCGGGCGGTGCATAACCTGAGCAACCGCCAGAACCGGCCCCTGGTCAAAATCAACTGCGCGGTACTACCCGCTACATTAATCGAAAGCGAATTGTTCGGCCATGAAAAAGGCGCCTTTACCGGAGCCTCGGCCCAGAAAATCGGGCGGTTTGAACTGGCTAATGGCGGTACTATTTTTCTGGATGAAATCGGCGAAATGCCCATTGAACTCCAGGCCAAGCTCCTGCGGGTATTGCAGGAAGGCGAGTTTGAGCGGCTCGGCAGCACCAAAACCCTGAAGGTGAATGTTCGGGTGATTGCCGCCACCAACCGCAACTTAGAGACCGAAATTCAGGCAGGCCGGTTTCGGGAAGATTTGTACTACCGGCTAAACGTTTTTCCCCTGCAAAGTCCGCCGTTGCGCGAGCGCAAAGAAGATATTCCCCTGCTGGTGCGGCATTTCTGCGCGAAACACGGCCCCGGCATTGGCCGTAAAATTGAGGTCATTACCCAGGAGGTCATTGATGCCCTCTGCGCCTACAACTGGCCGGGCAACATCCGCGAACTCGAAAACATTATCGAGCGGTCGCTCATTATTTCACCCGGTCGCAAACTCGAACTCGGCGACTGGCTAACGCGAAAAAGTACCCTCGACAAAAAATTAATTCCCATCACGCTGGAAGAGTGCGAACGGGCGCACATCCTGTCGGTATTGGAAACGACCCGCTGGAAAGTAAGCGGCAAAAACGGAGCAGCCGCCATTCTGGACCTTGTTCCCACGACGTTGGAATCGAAGATGAAAAAATTAGGTATTAGCCGGAACGGTTGAATTCCTCCGGGAACGTACTTGCTGACAATAAGGTGTTATTCCAAAAACAAGTGATTATTGGCTACAGTACTGCTGTGTTTCCTTCGGGCCAAAAATAGCTCGCTAACCCCTAATCAGGCTTCTGGTATCATTCTTGAATTTATTGCCTGGCTACCAACAATTTACACAAATCCATTCGGTAGTGCTTAAGAAGTAATGATATTAGGAAGAAAGCCCCAGCCAGAGGGTAATTTTGAGTCGCCAAACTTGAATTACCCGTCATGTTTTATCAACACAACTGCCCTGGCTGTGGCTCATCAAACATAGTCAAAAATGGACGCACATACTACCACAAAGCGCGAGGCCATGTCGAGCGGTTCTTTTGCACGCTACGGCAACGGGCTTCTCGCTTAGTTCGATTGAGTTTATCGTTCTCTAAAAAGCTGGAACGGCACATCAACTCGATTCGATTTGTAGTGCATCACTACAATCTATCATTACAAATTTAGGACTACCGAAAAATGATATGTTACCGTTAATCGGGAAATATATAAATTTTGTATTTCTCCCATCATGAAAATTATTTTTGGTAAATATGTGACCCACCTTAGTGAACGGAGTCTAAAGAGTGTAATACCAATTTTCTGTAAACAGTACAGTTCTTCAATTCGGTTTCTGTTTATAGAAAATACAATGCCTGGCCACTGATAGGAAGTGGCCAGGCATTGTATTTTCTGAAGGTGTGTTTTATAATTCAGAATATGTTGTGAAATTAGCTAAAGAAGCGAACTGAGTTTGAGACGGCTTTAGGTTCTTTGATTACTGTTAGTTGACTTTAATAAACTCAGCCGATACGCGCCCTAATTTATAGCCCGGAGGGAGAAATACGTAGGAAGCCCAATTCGGTGAGACATCTGGTGGAAAAGGCGGTGCAATAACAAGTTCGCTTCCCAACTGATTATTTGGTTGGGTTTTGTCTGTTTCTAATGTCAAATAGTAGCCTTGTGGCTTTGTAACCACGTAAACCCTGTTGTAGGTAGTATCTCTGGCAGGCGAATAGAAGCCGTTGGCAGGAGCTTGCACTTTAACGCGTACTGTGTCAGGTGAAATTCGCTCTATCTGAAATGTTATCGTCTTTCCATTGATGGGATAGGACTTTACGTCGGGAATACGTGATATGTTAGCCGTGTATGTGCCCGCTATAACTTTGGCAGCATCGGGAGCAAGTACTGGCTGAACACTTGGAACATCATGTTTGCAAGCAGCACACAAAGTAATTCCCAAAATGATAAGTTGCTTTTTCATCCTGTTGAGTGTTTAGACAATTGTTAAAACCCTTTGATCTTATAAGTGTTCTGCAACGCTGTTGTATGAGTGAATATTATGTTTAAATAGTGGCTCTTAAACAAGCTCTTTTTGAGACAATTTTCTTCGCACTTGCAAGGCAGGTTAGTTTTCCTGAATAGTTGAGGCCTTGTACTCCTCGGCCTGGTTTAACAGGTCCATCGACTTCATTACTGGGCTCCATTCCTTACCCTCGAACAACAACCGAAACCATGGCTTATCCCGATTCGCGTAATTGATATTCCGGAAAAGCCAGATGGCTACTACCGTAAACGTGAGCGTAATGAAGGTTTGGACCAGGTAAAAGATAGGCGTGCCGTTGTTAATTAAACTGCTTGTTAGGTAAAAAGTGGTCCAGACTGGAAGCTGGAGCAACAGCAGGCGCGTCGCCCAAAGCGTCGATGCGGTCAAACGTGCCAGCGTATCTTGCGTTTTTACGATGGGTTCGCTAACATCAACCCGTTGAATCAAGACCAATTGGTAGAGGTAAACACCAATGGCCAGTTTGGTCAGTACCACTTGAATCACAGCGGAAATTAAGAAAAATGGACTAGCAGATGAAAAGATAGCAATTAGTAAACTATCGACAAAGCCAACCCATACAATGCCCACCGCTATGGTGAAGAATTTCAGGGGGTTCATGGAGGCTAGTAAAGACTGGACTTTAATTTTAATAATGTCTTCCGCATTTTTCCGGTTGAGGGCCAGGCTTTCGTCCAGTTGCTGGCTATAGGATTTCCAAAGACTGATAAGTTCAGCATCTTGCATGGCTATTAGGCTTTAATTGTGGAAAATTTCTGTCGTAGTATAGTTTTGATACGGCCAATTTTGGTAGCAATGTTAGTTTCAGACATGCCCATAATTTCAGCGATTTCCCGGTGACTTTTTTCGTCGAGGTAGAGCAGCAGCAGAGCTTTGTCAAGTTCTTTTAGCTGAGCAATGAATTGCTGGAGCAAGTTCAGATTTTCGTCTCCTTCATCCGTATTTGCTGACCCACCCAAGGTGAGAATACTATCTGAGAGAGGCTGGGAAATCGGTTTTCGACGGGTTTCTTTCCGGTACACCGAAATAGCGACATTCAGCGCGATACGGTAAATCCAAGTGGAATATTTGTACTGATCGGAATAGGTATCGAACGAGTTCCACAACTGAACAACGATGTCCTGGACCAGATCTTTTCGGTCTTCAGCCTCGGTGCAGTAGGAATGGGCTACTTTATAGATGATTCCTTTATGGGTCTGAAGAACGGTCAGAAATCGCTCCGTTTGGTCTGGTGCTCTCATGCGTTGGTGAGCGAGGTGTTGATTACCCAATTATTCGCACAAGGGTTAGAAAAAGCACATAATCTGGAGGAAATAGTATTTGTGTAGTTATTGGAATGAATTGTGAACCTGTTTATTAGATTTGTCATAGAGCCGTTTGAGGAGACTTCTTAGGCATGTTCGACCAAGTTTTAGCCGTAGTAGCGTCCATTACTACGCACTTTTTCTAGCTTGTTTAGATTACCAGCACTACGATAATGTTGCCCATTCGATTCTATAATCCGTAGCTTGAACTATCGAAAATAATTGCAATGGATTTACTTGGTAACCCCTCTGCTTGAAAGAGATTTCAGGGAGTGTATTTGGTATGGTTTTCCTCACCCTCTGTCAACCCCATTTCTTGGAAAAGTTTCTTAACATAAGAACTCATAGACCACTTGTCTGGTAAAAGTACAAAATTCATTGACGATAAAAGGGTGGTATAAACCTAATTTCTCATCCCTGTTAACCTCTCCTGGCTGGGAGCAGACCTCAATGCACTACCTCATTAATTTACTCTGTTATTGCCATGGGGGTTTGGCTGGTAGTGTTTCTGTACTATTTAACTAATTAGTATTTTTCTAATAATACGACGTCTCTTCTTATCTTCTGCATAACTCTTTCTGATTTGTAATTTTCGTGAACGCTTACTATGAAAAGTACAAATGTTAAAAAAGGAAGTCTTTCACTTCCTTCTAAATAGATTAACGGTAAAATACTATTATAAAATTAACAGAGCAGGCTAAAGCAACCCAGACTGCAACTTTGTTCATAAGCATTTAAATGGTTGATGAGAATATATGGGACTACCTTCCCTACGGAGTCTATAGGGAATTTGTTTGATACTTCCAGGATCAGTTAAACGCTTTCCTAAAGGCTAAAGGCGATTGATTCGTCTTAGTCTTGAACAACTTGCTAAACGATTGGGAATGTTCAAAGCCTAACTGGTAAGCGATCTCACTGACCGATAAATTGGTCGTTGACAACTGCTGCTTGGCTTTTTCAATGAGCTTCTCATGGATATGTTGTTGGGTGGTCAGCCCGGTCAGTGTCTTAAGCAAGCCACTCAAATAATCCGGCGATACGTGGAGTTGGTCGGCTAGATAACGAACCGATGGTAAACTAATCTGAATCTTATCCCTATCATCAAAATAGGCAATAAGCTGATCATTGAGCCGATCAAGGAGTTGGTGATTGGTTATCCGGCGGGTCATAAACTGGCGCTGGTAAAAGCGCTCCGAATAGTTGAGCAACGATTCCAGTTGAGTAATAATGATCGCATGGCTGAACTGATCCAGGTTGTTATGATACTCCTGGCTGATGTTACCGATGATCTGCGTTAGGACAGCTTCCTCTTTATCCGAAAGAAATAGGGCTTCATTCACCGAGTAATCAAAAAACGCATACTGTCTGATGGTTTTGGTCAAGGACGTATGCCACAGAAAATCGGGATGGATCAGCAGCATCCAGCCTGATTGGTAGGGAGTACTGTATTTTTGAGGGTCAAACCCGCTGATTTGACCAGGCGACATAAAGCTGAGTACGCCTTCATCAAAATCATAGGCTTGCTGGCCATATTTGACTTTCACCGGGGCCTTGAAGTCCTTTTTGAGAGCTATGTTATAAAAACCAGTAACCATAGTGCCCGGTATGCCCGCCGGTATAGGCTCAACCGGTTTAATGGCAATGACGCTGATCAACGGATGCTCCGGTTTAGGCAAGCCTAACAAGCGGTGAAACTCGCTGATAGTTTTGATCGGGTAGGGTTGGCTTCGTTCCATTAGGTAATTAAACTAGTGTTGTTGATACAGCTTCAATGCCTGCTCCACCGCTTGTTGATACGAAAGCGGCCTGCGTGGCAACAGCTTTCGGATGGCCGATGGGTCACCGATCATATCCTGGCCAAGACCATCCAGCGCACCCATTATGGCCCCCTTTGGTGATTTAGCCATTCGTTCGATCAGCGGGGATGCCCACCGTAATAGGGTCAATGAAATGTGGATTTTTATGGGATGCCGATGGCCGACCACGTCAGCAACCGTGTCGATCAATTCATCACTCGTCAATACATCGTCGCTGCCGACCTCGTAGCACTGCCCATAGGCCTTCGGTTCATTCAGTACACCAATAAGATTATAGACCAGGTCATCGATCGCAATGCAGCGAAACTTAGTACGGCCGTTGCCCACGACAAAGGCCAGACTTTTGTGAGCATTTGCTACTACCAGATTAAATCCTTGTCCGCCGATACCCACGATCATGCCCGGTTGGATGACCGTTATATCAAGGCCGCTGGTCAACAGATATTGTTGTATTTTCCATCGCCCGCGTGTCCAGGCATCGGTTGAATTCGCTGAAATGCCCAGAGATGTCACATAAAGCAGGCGGTGAACCTGGTGGAGTTGACAAGTCTGTACAATATGTTGCAGGCCCTTCATTTCGATGTCCATAAATTCCTGGCCTGCCGTGTCAGCGTGCTGAGGAACTATCGTATGTATGGACACGTAAACGGCATCCATGGAGTCAAGCGCCTGCTGAATTGAGGAAAGATCGGTGATATCCCCTTTTACGATCTCGCAGCCGCTGTCAGCCAAATCCTTCACTTTATCCGGATTACGGGCCAGGCAACGTACCCTATACCCGTCTGCCACTAATTGCCGGGTTAAATAACGACCGACAAACCCGGATGCCCCAATGACCAAAATCTTTTTCATCGTCAATTGTTTTCTATGGGGCAAAGCTCCCTTCAATGCTTCAACAGGCTGTAGTCAAATCCGGTTTTATTGTAGCCGAAAGCGAAGCGTCGGCTTTTTAATCCGATCCCCACGAAGTGTGTTTCATGAATGGCCGTGGTTTTAGGCAATTGATTCGTTCCGATGATTTTTCATAACGGCGATCATTGTACAATAACCATCGACCCGTGAACAGGCAAGCTTTTTCGTCCGTATTTATAAACAAAGCCAGTTAAGTTTTTGCTAAACAGTGTCTCGCTTGCCTTTGTTATAGCCGTAATAGCATCTGGTCAATAGCGATCAAAACAATGTTAGACCCGTTTAACGGCATCAATAAAGATGGTCATCAGCCAGAATATACAGCCAGATGAAAGCGGCTATGCAGCCGTAAACGGCCTAAAGATGTACTATGAGGTGTACGGCAGGGGCAAACCTATCGTCCTGCTGCATGGCTCTTTTATGAACATCCCCCTGAATTGGTCGCACATTATACCCCTGTTAATCCAAGATCGGAAAGTTATAGTAGCGGAAATGCAAGGACACGGCCGCACAAGAGACATAGACCGGGAGATCAGTTACGAAGGGATGGCCGACGATGTGTCCGGCCTACTTACCCAGCTCAACATAGATAGGGCAGACATAGTGGGCTATAGTATGGGGGGCGGGGTTGCCTTCCAACTGGCCGTCCGGCACCCTGAGCAGGTACGCAGACTGGTGGTATTGTCCGGTACGTATACCCATGACGGCTGGTGGCCCGATGTAGAAGCCAGTTATGCTACG
This sequence comes from Spirosoma areae, assembly GCF_054781775.1. Classification (NCBI taxonomy): domain Bacteria; kingdom Pseudomonadati; phylum Bacteroidota; class Cytophagia; order Cytophagales; family Cytophagaceae; genus Spirosoma; species Spirosoma areae. The sequence continues at coordinate 199,627 of NZ_BAAGTT010000033.1, forward strand.
TTCACCGCCGATATGTTCCAGGGCACATCCATACAACAGCAATACGAGAGCCTTGGGAACGATCCGGCCCATTTTCCCGAATTTGTAAAAAAGGTGATTCGTATAGACCTACAGCCTTATGATTGGTCTAAGGAGGTAAAAACCATACAAGTCCCGCTCTTGATGGCCATCGGCGATGCCGACGGAGTACGCTATGAGCATGCCCTGGAGCTGTTTCGGGCTAAAGGCGGGGGGAAAATGGGCGATTTACACGGGCTGCCCCAATCCCGGCTGGCCATTTTACCGGGCACCACCCATATTGGGATGATGCAGCGGACGGATTGGCTACTACCCATGATCACAGATTTCCTGGATTCGGACCTCCATGCTGCCCCACCCACCTTTTAAGACGCGACTAATTCTTAAAACTATGAAACAAGAACAAGGTATTCACAACGCACAAATTCCGAATCCTGCCCTAAACCAATTTGCTAAATTGGTTGGTGAATGGAAAACCGTTGGCACCCATCCCGGGCTTCCCCATACCGTTTTGGCCGGAAAAGCAACATTCAGGTGGATTGAGGGCGGTGCTTTTCTGGTGTGGTATTCTGAGGTAGATGAACAAGGTTTTCCAGCCGGCATTGGCATCTTCGGTAGTGACGATGCTACGGGAGACTTGTTAATGCTCTATTTTGACGAGCGGAAAGTTTCAAGAAAATATGAGGTATCCGTTGAAAACAATGTGGTGAACTGGTGGCGGAATGTGCCTGGTTTTTCGCAACGCTATTCCTGGACAATCACAGACAATGATGCGACTATAATCGGAAAAGGTGAACTGTGCAAAGACGGCACCACTTGGGAAAAAGATTTAAACCAGACATTTACCCGCATTCGGTGAGGGTGTTTTTCCTAAAGAGCTTGGCCGCAGGGAACCATACACTTCGAACCGCCAACAAACGTTTTTTAAGCTGATAACACGATGAAGGGTGCTTCTATTAAAAAGGATAAAGCCGCCTGAGCACCTATTTCACGGTCCCGCGATGGCGTACCAGGCCATCGCCGTCATTGAGAATTTATTGTCTTTAAAATTTACAATTTTTTATATTGGTTATTTAGAAAATTTGTGAGTAATATTTATTAGAAAGATACAGTTACTGATTTTATAGATTTCGTCCACGAAATCGCTGCTTCACCTAAACACTTATTATAACATTTGTTTACTACCGCCAATCGTGTACTAAAAGCGTTTCATGCACAAATGCGAACCCGTGACAGCCGGATATCCGACCGGTTGAACTGACGCTGCATTTCAGCAAATACCCCGTCAATGGCTTCGTCCGGATCAGTAGCCGCAACCGATAACTCTTCATTCAGACGGATATGGTGTTTCATCTCATCAAGTACGTCAAAGATGACTCGGATGAATTGTTTCTTTTTAGTGGCCATAGCAATCAACTAACTAAATACGGTTGGTCAATCAGCGCCAGGATAGTAGCACATGGCTTACTGTTGGTAGTGTCTATCCCTGGCAGCAGTTGCTTCTGGCCAAAAGTAATACCTTATTGTTATAGTTGTATTATATATAGCAAAATAATATTATAAAATTTTTAGCTTGCTTTTAACCAGCTTGCCGGACATAAGTAACGAATGGAATGGTTTACTCAATGGTCTGTTGGCAGTCGGGCAGCCAGACCACGCTGAGCATCTCGACCGGGCCTCTGCGGAACACTACCCAACAAGTGAAGTCGAAGGGGCTGAGTGGCTTTAACTGCTCTCCCTTTCCGATTTGGCTCAAGGCTAATATACCCGCTATGATACCTCCGCTAAACGGCTAAACGGGCGGTCTGGACTTACTAAAGAATGGGGTAAACCAGTACGACCGGTTCGTTATGCGGCTATTGTGGTAGACGAGTTCTTTACGTACTGCCGCCAGGACGGTACTATCTGTTCGGTATCGCAAACCAGTAATGCAGAAATCTGTGTATTTTTGGTAATTACTGACCTCAACTATACGCTTCAATCTGTGAACCCGTCTTTTTCTGTTTCCCGTTTATTAGTACCGTTGCTGCTGCTGACAATAATCCAGTATGCGGCAGAGGCTCAGGTGCCCGGTCGCCAGATGCACTGGTCTGCCGATGGAAATGCCCTGGCCACCGTCGAACAGGGTGACCTTGTCCTGACCGACATTCGCACCGGTCGCAAAACGGTTCTACTGGCAAAGGACAACCTGCACCGGCCCGGCAGTGATCAGGTCATGCCGGTTACTGATTTTGCATTTACGCCCGATAGTGCCAGTGTCCTGATTTTTACCAATACGGCCCGCGTTTGGCGGTATAACACCAAAGGCGATTATTACCTAATCAACCGAACAGGCGGACAAGCCCGGCAGGTAGGGAAGGAGCGGCCTCCGCAGTCGATGATGTATGCCAAACTGTCGCCGGATGGGCGTACCGTCGCGTATGTGAGTGAACACAACCTGTTTGTGGAGGACATCGCGACGGGCAAAACAACCCAACTCACCACCGATGGCACCCGCAAACGCATCAACGGCACCTTCGATTGGGCGTATGAAGAAGAGTTCGGTTGCCGCGATGGGTTCCGGTGGAGTCCCGATAGCCAGCAGATTGCCTACTGGCAGATAGATGCTACCGGCATTCGGGATTACCTGATGCTGAATACAACCGACTCCGTGTATTCGCATGTGGTGCCCGTTGAGTACCCAAAAGTGGGTGAGTCGCCATCGCCGGCGCGGGTTGGCGTGGTGTCGGTGGGGCGGGATGCCGTACCACCAACGACCTGGCTGGCCATCCCTGGCGACCCGCAGCAGCATTACCTGACGCGCATGGCGTGGCTGCCAAAGGGCGGGAGCCTGATTGTGCAGCAACTGAACCGCAAACAGAACGAAAGCAGGTTGTTTGTCTGTTCGCCTGCCAACCAATCGGTTACCCCAATTCATACAGAAATCGACAAAGCCTGGATCGACGACAATGGGCGCTGGAACTTCGACGACCCAACCGGGTGGGAATGGCTCAACGGAGGGAAAGCTTTTGTATGGGTATCCGAAAAAGATGGGTGGCGGCACCTGTACCGGGTAAGCAGCGATGGCAAGACCGAAACCCTGCTGACGCCAGGGTCGTATGATATTGACCTGATTAGCCATATTGACGAAGCCACCAACCAGATTTACTTCATTGCGTCGCCCCAGAACACCAATCAGCGGTATCTGTACCGCACCCGCTTAGATGGCAAAGGCAAAGCCGAGCGGGTAACCCCCGCCGGACTGGCCGGGACCCACCGGTATGTGATTTCGCCTAATGGACGACTGGCGCAGCACTCGTTCAGGAATTATCAGACACCGGTGGTGCAGGAGTGGATAAGCCTGCCCGACCACAAGGCCGTAAACCCCGCCGAAAGTATTGCTTCGCGGATGAAGCCCGTGCCCAAACCAAACGTTAGTTTCTTCAACCTGACCACCGATGAGGGTGTAACGGTAGATGGCTGGATGGCCAGGCCTACCGATTTCGACAGTACCAAAAAATACCCGGTTGTTTTTTATGTGTATAGCGAACCAGCGGGTAGCACCGTCAATGATAACTTTTCGGTGGGAAATAACTCACTTTTTCAGGGCGACATGGCCAAAGCGGGCTATATATATGTGGCGCTCGACAACCGGGGAACGCCCAACTTAAAGGGAGCCGCCTGGCGGAAATCCATTTACCGACAGATTGGCCGCATCAACATCCGCGATCAGGCGATGGGTGCCCGCAAATTGTTTGCCAAACATGCCTACATCGACACCAGCCGCGTGGCCGTTTGGGGCTGGAGCGGGGGCGGCTCGGCCACCCTGAACCTGCTGTTTCAGTACCCCGACATCTACAAAACCGGCATTGCCATTGCGGCCGTCAGCAATCAGTTGTTCTACGATAACATCTATCAGGAACGCTACATGGGACTGCCGCAGGAAAACCGGGACGACTTCGTGGCGGGATCGCCCATTACCTACGCCAAAAATCTGCGCGGAAATCTGCTCTTTATTCACGGCACTGGCGACGATAATGTGCATTTCGACAACGCCGAAGTGCTGATTAATGAATTGGTGAAACACAACAAACAATTTCAGGTGATGCCCTATCCGAATCGCTCGCATGGTATTTTTGAAGGCGAAGGAACGTCGCAACACCTAAGCACACTCTATACCAACTACCTGCTGAAACACTGCCCGCCCGGCCCTCGCTAATTGCCCTCATGATTCGACTGATAACCCTGTTTCTGCTGCTCTCGCCCGTTTTCGCCCAGGCCCAACGGGTTGAATTCACCCGCGACGATACCCTGCGCGGCACCATCACGCCCGAGCGCGCCTGGTGGGATTTGGCCTTTTATCACCTCAGCGTCCGCGTTCAGCCAACCGACAGCACCCTGAGTGGCTCAACGGTTATTCGGTATCGCGTGCTGAAACCCGGCCAGACGATGCAGGTTGATTTGCAGCGGCCCATGCGGGTGCTGCGGGTGGAGCAGGACGGAAAACCGCTGTCGGTTCGGCAGGAGGGCAATGCGTATTTTGTGATGCTCACCAAACGGCAAATGCCGGGTAAAACCGAGTCCATTACGGTAGAGTATGCCGGAAAGCCCCGCGTGGCCAAACGTCCGCCCTGGGATGGCGGATTGGTGTGGTCGCGGGATAAAGGCGGGAATTGGTTTATTGCCACGGCCTGCCAGGGATTAGGGGCCAGCGTGTGGTGGCCCTGCAAAGACCACATGTACGATGAGCCCGACTCAATGGTCATCAGCGTAACCGTTCCCGAAGACCTCACCGATGTCTCGAATGGACGCCTGCGCCGGGTGACAACTAACCCCGACCACACCCGTACCTTCGACTGGTACGTTGTCAATCCGATTAATAACTACGGGGTTAATCTCAACATTGGCCGGTATGAACACTGGTCGGAGACGTATGCCGGCGAGAAAGGCCCGCTTGCGCTCAACTACTATGCCCTGCCCGAACACCTCGATTCGGCCCGAGTGCAATTTAAGCAGGTGCCCCGCATGATGAAGGCCTTTGAGCACTGGTTTGGGCCGTATCCGTTCTATGAAGACGGCTACAAATTAGTCGATACGCCCTATCTGGGTATGGAACACCAAAGCTCGGTGACCTACGGCAATCGCTTTCGGAACGGCTACTTAGGCCGCGATTTATCCAGTACAGGCTGGGGACTGCTCTGGGATTTTATTATCGTGCATGAATCGGGGCACGAGTGGTTTGCCAACAACATCACCTACAAAGACATCGCCGATATGTGGATTCATGAGAGTTTCACCAACTACTCCGAGAATCTGTTCACGGAATATTATTATGGCAAAGACGCCGGGGCGCAGTATGCCATCGGCTGCCGCGCCCTGATCCGGAACGACCGGCCAATTGTTGGTATTTACAACGTTAACCACGAAGGGTCGGGGGATATGTATTACAAAGGCGGAAACATGCTTCACACCATCCGGCAACTGGTTGGTAATGACACAAGGTGGCGGCAAATTTTGCGGGGAATGAACAAAACATTTTATCATCAGACCGTTACGAGTCGGCAGATTGAGCAGTACATGAGTCAGCAAACGGGCCTGACCTTAAAACCTGTGTTCGACCAATACCTGCGCGATGTCAGGCTGCCGGTGCTCGAATACCGCCCGATGGCTGGTGGACTTCAGTACCGCTGGCGAAACTGCGTAGACGGATTTGCCATGCCGGTGCGCGTATGCCTCGGCGACTCGGGACCGTATCGGCAGCTACAACCCACGGGGCAATGGAAAACCCTGCCAGCCAGCGGAGTTACGACCCTCACGCCCGATGCCAATTATTACGTACTGGCCAGGCGGGTTGCGGAATGAGGAAATTAACAAATGGCCATACGGTTAGTTAGAATTGGACAAACTAACTATTTCTTTGCTATGCGTTATGCCTTTTTTTTCCTCCTGAGCGTCTTAGCTACATCGCTCTGCTTTGGTCAGATTGATTCGACCCAAAACGCCCAGCGCTCAGCGAATCCGCCCGTGCTGACACCAGGAATCAACTCGCCTGTCTCAGCGCCGGGCACGATGATGCAGGCCCCGGTGCAACCCAACGTAAATCTGACTCCCAAAAAGGACGGAAAGCGCAAAACAACTCCACCCAGCGACCCCAGAGCCTTTGGCGTGGGCATTCCGCTCGGAAAAACGAAGAAAGATTCGCTTCGGTGAACCGCGCGACCGGGCAATCGTTCCGTTCATGCTGGCATTGGCGTACCCGTTTAAGAAGCCCGGTAGGGTAAGAAACGACGTTTAATCAAAATAGTAGCTATTATTTTACAAGAAAATGTAGCTTGCTACCGATTAATCCTTAACCCCATTCTTATCTACTAAGAACGACCATGCGACTAAATCGAACGTTACTTTGGGCTGGTTTGCTTCCGGCGATGCTGATGAGTGGCTGCGGAAGCAGTAAAGAAGAAGAAAAAAAAGACGACGAGTCCGTATCGGCAATGGGTGCCGTGGGCGCTCTGAAGGAAATGGCCGCTCAGGCGGAGGAAATGCAGAAAAACGGCCCCGTTGCAACCGTTGACTTTCGCTCCCTGAAAGAATTACTTCCTGCCGATGCCGACGGACTGGCTCGTAAAGAAGCGACCGGCGAGAAAAACGGAACGGCAGGCTTCACTATTTCGACGGCTAATGGCCGCTACGCCAATGACGATAACAGCGAAACCGTCGAGGTGTCGATCATAGACGGGGGCGGCTCGGCCATGATGATGGGTCTGGCAGCCTGGTCGATGGTTGAGATGGACAAAGAAACGGACACCGGCTACGAAAAAACGGGTAAAATGGGCGATAATAAATCGTATGAGAAATACGACAATGCCAGTAAGAACGGCGAAATCGCGGTGTTGGTAAACAAACGGTTTATTGTTACAGCAAAAGGGCAGGGCATCAGCATGGACAAGCTCAAAGAGGTTGTCGAGGCCGTTAACCTGGATAAACTGGCTGCGTTGAAGTAAGTATAGACCGCAGAGTAGGATGACTGTTATGATTAAGATGATAAATCATAACAGTCATCCTACTCTGCGGTCTATACTTACTTCTGATGTTACGCCCAATTGCTACCAAACCAGACACCCCTACGGGGCTGAACCAGCACCATTCCGCAGCCCTGTAGGGGCGTCTGGTTTGGTAGCCTGTCGTACCCCATCGGCTTCAGCCCCGTAGGGGCATAGCAATAGACCGGGCGTAACAGCAGTTACTTGTGAGAGTCAAAATGCTCGTAGATCAGGTTTCGGTCTACTCGATCGGGCAGGGGTCCCTGCCGGGTTAATTTCATTTTGGCTAAAGCGGCTCCCGCATGAGCGCAGTTGCCGGGCGCATAGCCATCCAGATAGGCGGTCAGAAAGCCCGCCCAATAGGCATCACCTGCTCCCGTAACGTCCACTACATCAATTTTTCTGCCGAGTATGTGCGCCTGCCTGGCGCCCCCTTCATACGATACTAAACTGCCGTTGGGGCCGAGGGTCAGGCAAATCACGGTAGCGCCCATCTGATGAAAATCCTGCAAAATTCGCTCCGGCTTCTGGGCTTCGCCATAAAGCCGCTCGGCATCGTCCTCGCTGATTTTCACCAATGCACCAGCCGAACAATAATCTGCCAGCACCCGCCAGGCCTGGTCGCGGTCGGGCCAGATGGGGGGGGCATAGTTCGCATCAATCGTTACCTGACAACCGGCGGCCTGAGCACGGCGGGCGGCATCGACAATAACATCCTGCGCCGGTTGCCGGCTTAGCGCGAAGCAGGTCGTATGAAATAACTGAGCCTGAGCCAGCAGGGTATCCGGCAACTGCTCAGCCCTGAGTTGACAGTCGGCGTGGCGATACGCCACAAAGTCTGGCGTTCCGGCGGTGCGCGAAACAAGTACGATGCTGGTGGGTTCAAGCGGGTCGGCGGTGATGAACTGCGTATCGACGCCCGATTCCTCAATTTGCCGGGTCAGGTATCGCCCGATGTTGTCGGAGCCGACGCACGAAATCAAGGCTGCTTTATTCCCCAAACGGGCCATATTCGAGGCCATATTTGCCGGGCTTCCCCCCTGATACCGACGAAAATCCTGGGCGTCGAGCAAACTGCCCGACACGTGATGACCAATTAAGTCGGCTAATAATTCGCCAACGGAAAGCAGGGCGTAGGGGCGGGGAGTTGTTATCATTTTAAAAAAAGTGTTGCGGTCGGGAAACGTCCGACCGCAACGGCAAATGTAGGAAACAGTTCATACGATCAAAACCCCTCAATGTCCGCCTGGCCCAACCGAAACCTCTATATCTCCGGTTGTTTTGGGCGTTTTTACCAGGAAACAGGAGGCTGCCGCGAGCAGCAGACAAACACCCGCCAGTACCAGTGCATTGCGCGGGTCATCGCCCAGGAGCGGTTTATAGTAGAGTGGTACGGTGAGCATCCCAATAAACTGGGGTACGCAGATAAAGCCATTGAAAATACCCATGTAAACGCCCATGCGCTCTTTCGGAACCGCACTCGCCAGCATCAGGTACGGCATCGACATGATAGATCCCCAGGCTAAACCGATAATGCTCATGCCAGCCAGATAAATCAGTTTATCGTTCGACGTCAGCGTGAGGAAGAAGCCCATGGCCCCAATGGTGAGGAACAGGGCGTGCGTGGCCCGGGCACTGCCGATGGCCTTGGCAATGCGGGGGATGAATATTGAAATTACAGCGCAGGAGATGCTGAACATGGCAAAGCAAAGCCCACCCCACTTGGTACCTTCCTCGAATCCGGCTCGATTCGACACCGTATCGGGCGCGTTAAACGCATATTTAGCCGTTGCGAGCGACAGGTATTGCCACATCAGCGGCAGGCCATACCAGGTAAAGAATTTCACCCACCAAAGCTGTTTCATAACGGTGGGCATGGCCGAGAGCGAGGCCAGAATCTCTTTGAAAATAGGAAGCATCAGAAACAGGTAACTGCCTGCCAGGACGCCAAATCCCCACAGCAGGCCCGCTGAAATACCACCCAGGCGCGTAGCAAAGAAGAAGGCCAAAACAGCGGCCCCAACGGCTAAGGCCAAATGCCAGAACGAAATCGACTTCTTTTCTTCCGCACTAAACACGGGCTGCTCTTTATAGCGCTCGTCAACAGGCGGATACTCTTTCGTTGTGCGAACCGTCCACAGGACAGAAATCAGGATAGCGGCCGCGCCAATGTAGAACGGGTAACGCACCGAGTTGGGAATGCCATTGGCTAATTGCCCTTCCGACATCACCATCGAAATGCCCAGAATAGGCAGCAGATACGGCATCAGGTTGGCTAAGGTTTGCCCGAACCCCACCATAAACGATTGGACGGCAAACCCCGTAGGCCGCTGCTTATCGTTCAGCATATCGCCCACGAAGGCCCGGAATGGCTCCATAGCGGAGTTTAACCCGGCGTCGAGCATCCACATCAGCCCCGCAGCCATCCACACATACGATGAATTGGGCATCAGGACCATCGCGATGCTGCCGAACAACGCTCCTATGAGAATGAAGGGCTTCCGCCGTCCCCACGTCGGTGACCAGCTTCGGTCCGAAACGGCCCCAATGATAGGCTGGAGTAACAGACCCGTTAGCGGTCCGGCAAGCCAGAGACCCGGAATGGATGCTTCATCAGCACCCAGATAGCGGTAAATAGGACTCATATTGGCCTGTTGCAGGCCGAAGCCGTACTGAATTCCTAAAAATCCGAAACTCATATTCCAGATCTGCCAGAAACTCAAATGAGGTTTATCAGTTACAGACGATTTCTGAATTTTTTCAGTTTGCATGAATTAACGTACTAGTTAAGAAGTCATCATAGGTTTGCAGAATTGCCGACAATAATACACAGCGTTTGCAGGATACGGAGATATTGTTGGCTTATTTTTTTGAAAATTCGTACTTTTGATCATGATTCCCAAAAAGTGGCTGACTTATTTTCTGACGCTCCCGGCGCTTCTTTTGTCGCTTCAACTAAGCGTTGCGGCTGTGCCAGCCGATTCGTCGCAGAAGGTCATTGTCCGGTCCATAACGCTGAAAGGAAATTACCGCACCCGCGACCGGATTATCCGGCGGGAGATGACACTCCACGTCGGCGATTCCGTGCGGCTGGCCGACCTGCCCGACCGCATCGCCTGGGACGAACGAAACATCAACAATACGACCCTGTTCGTAACGGTCGATACCGAAACCCAGCTTACCACGCCAACCGACTCGACCGAACTTGCCCAACTCGATCTGACCGTGCTCATGAAAGAGCGCTGGTACATTATCGCGTATCCCGTCTTCGATTTGGCCGACCGGAATTTCAACGAATGGTGGTATGACCGGGGCCGCGATTTTCGGCGGGTGATCTACGGCGGGCGGCTGAGTTACCGGAATGTAACGGGCAACAATGATAAACTTCAGATCGCCATTGAGCGGGGCTTCCTCCAGCGAACAGTCCTGTCCTATTCCCGGCCCTACATCGACCGGGCGCAGAAAATTGGCCTGCGGGTGGATATAGGCTACATTACCAACAAAGAAATTCCGTATCGAACCCAGGCCGATAAGTGGGTATATGCCAAGTCGGAGGAGGTTCTGCGCGAACGGGCTTATGCAAGCCTTACACTCACACACCGGCGCGGCTTGTATCATTACCATACCCTCGATGCCCGTTACAACCTCAACTCCATTGCCGACACCGTCGCCCAACTGAATCCTGATTATTTTCTGGATGGCCGCACGCACCAGCAGTTTCTGGCCCTGAGTTATGTGTATCGCTACGACCGGCGCGACAATGTGGTGTATCCATTGCAGGGAACCCTACTCTCCGGCCTTGTTGGCGTGTCGGGGCTGCTGCCAACCGATAATTTTCATTTTCTGGACGTATCCGCGGCTATAACGCGCTATTGGCCATTGGGTGGGCGATTTTATGCCGCCGGGAGTTTTCGCGCCCGCTTTACCTGGCCTACCCGCCAGCCCTATGTTAGTTTGCGGGGATTGGGGAATGGGAATGATATTGTGCGTGGCTACGAACTCTACGTGGTCGATGGGCAACGGGCGGCTGTCTGGCGAAACAGTTTGCGGTACCAGCTCGTCAATGTCCGCAAGCAACTCAACTGGCTGCACGTCCGGCAATTCAACACCCTGCCCATTGCCGCTTACCTGACGGCTTTTGGCGATGCCGGGTACGTGGGCAGTACCGTGGCCGAACAGTACCAGAGCCGGTTGGCCAATCGGCTGTTGGTTGGTACGGGTATGAGCCTCGATGTCGTAACGTTCTATAATTTAGTGATGCGTTTCAGCGGCACAATCAATGGGCAGGGCAAGGCGGGTTTTTTCTTCAATCTGACGCAGGAGTTGTAGCGTCAGGCCGCCTGTTTTGCGTCGGAGATGGGTACTAAGCGGTAAAATTCCAAAGGTTTACTTCGACTGTAAAGTCCATCTGGGTCGTAGGTCAACGGACTGCTTCGTTGGCTGGTAGCACCTGATTCGTCCCAGTGGGTATGACGAGTTGATACATTGACCCAATGAAGCGTTTTTTGCTCACTGACGGAGACATACTTAAAGTTATCATAATCCAGCAAGAGGCTTTCCGTCAGACTTTCGGCCAATTTCCATTCATGAAAAATCGGCTCAAAGTCAATAACCCGCACCTCCCCGGTTGACCAGCGGCATGTTATTTTGAATGGCTCGACCTTAATAATTTCAGTGATGCGCGGTAAGGGCTTCATAGTTGTTGTAATCTGATAAATTCATTCAATAGTTCATTCTGAACAAATCTGGCCCACCTACGAACTCGTTTCAACTGTTTACCCGGCAGGTCTCCTGCCATAACTTCTAACGTTCTAATACTAATCAGGGCTTCATATTCAGCATAGTACGCATGAAAATGAGGTGGGCTGTGGTCACGAGGATAGATGTAAATTCGGATACCATCGAATGAACTAAACATAAGTCAAAGTTGACAAAATTATCAATCAACACAAGTGAAAACGACCTAAATTAGTTATGAGACAACGATTTTGAGGAAGAATACAAATGGAAAAATAAAATAGTCATACCGACCAGTAAAGGCGTTTTCCAGATTCTACCTTTATGCTAAAATCAACAAATTCTTATGAAACAAACGGCTCTGCTTTTCTTCACCATCACCCTTTTTCTCAACCAGGAAGCTTGCCGTAGTCGTCAGCAGGCCGACAGCCAGCCAACCGATTCAACCACAACAGCCGATGCCGCAGCGACGGCCGAAACACCAGCAAACATCACCATCACGGGCCGCTTAGCCGACCTCGGCCTAACGCCCGACAGCCACTGGCGCGGCATTAACCTCGGCGACGCGTTCAATAGCGTCAACGCCACCGAAAAAGGCGAATCCTTCGAGAAGGATGCAACCCATGTGGGCTATACCGTTGAACTCAAAAATCTCGAAACTGCGGACATGCTCTATTACCAGACTGGCCAGTTCGTGTCGGCCATCAACGTGGATTTGTTTTTGAACAGCCGCCCGTCGGTCGATGCCTATCAGACTGAATTAAGCGCCTATTTCACGGCCCGGTATGGCTCTCCCAAACCCGGTGATGAGGGCAGTGTCTGGGCTGGCCGGAGAGGAGAGACGGTTACGTTGAAAGATGTCTCGAAAGGCAAAGATTTTGGGCTGAAAATCAAGATCAATACCACCGGGACGACAACAGCCTCAGCGAAGTGATGCGGAAAGGGATTGGTACTTAGTCAGCAGAAAAGCAAAGCCCTTGAATTTCATCTTGTTATAGAGCCGCTGGTGTAAAATAGTAAGTACCCAAAGCGCTATACCGTTTATCTTTTGCTCACGAAGTAAAACGGCTTCAGTTGGCGGAGTACTTCGCATCACCTTTATCGCATTGGCGTATGTTCAGGACAAAGACGAGGGCCCTTCAACGACCGGCCAAACCTAAAAAATCCGCACTCAGGGAGTGGGCAGATTCGATTCTGTTTGCGGTGATAGCGGCTACGCTCATTCGATTCCTGACCTTTGAAGCCTTTGCCATCCCCACGCCATCGATGGAGAATAGCCTGCTGGTTGGCGATTATCTGTTTGTCAGTAAATTGCATTACGGTGCCCGAACCCCCCAAACGCCTTTGCAGGTACCCCTCACCCATCAAAAACTATGGGGCACGGAGATTCCGTCCTACAGTACGGCCATTCAGCTACCGTCTTTTCGGCTGCCGGGTTTTTCGCACGTGAAAAACGGCGATGTCGTCGTCTTTAATTACCCACCTCCCAAAGCAGGCGAGCCGGACTACCCCACCGACCTAAGAACCAATTTCATCAAGCGGTGCATTGGTATTCCCGGCGACGTGGTAACGATTCGGCTGGGACAGGTTTACGTCAACGCGAAACCATTTCCCGTTCCTCCTCAATCCCAAACCAGCTATTTCATTAAAACCACTGAGGTGCTTGATGAGCGGTTTTTCAGGAAATATGGCATTGTGAACGATTATAAATCGGCTGAAGGACCATTTATCAACTGGCAGCCGCTCGAAGCCTATGATGCTTCTACCAAAACGGCTACCCTGGTTGGCTACCGTGTCAATGCAACGCAGGCTGCTATTGAGAAATTCAACGGATTGGATTGGGTGAAGGGTATTGAACCACTCCTTGAGCAACCCAATCAGGCCCAGCAGGGTATCTACGGAGGCTCAGCTTACCCGTGGAACCTGGACAATTTCGGTCCCCTAACGGTACCGAAAAAGGGCATGACCATTCCGATCAACCGGCAGACTATCGCCGTTTATGGCCCCCTGATACAACGCTATGAGGCCAATAAAAACCCGGAGATAACTCCAGCCAGCATCACAATCGACGGTCGCCCACTCACCACCTACACCTTTAAACAGGATTACTATTTTATGATGGGGGATAATCGGCATAACTCTGAGGATTCCCGGTTTTGGGGATTCGTACCCGAAGACCATATTGTCGGTAAAGCGGTGTTTGTCTGGATGTCGATTGACCCCGTCCCTGCCAGCATCTGGCATAAAATCCGCTGGAGTCACCTGTTTAGTTTAATCAACTAATTTAGTTGTCTATCCAGAGGTGTATCTAACCGCCAGAGGCTAATGATGAGTAAATAAAAACCACAATAGGCGGCTCTATGGGCCGCCTATTGTGGTTTTAGAAATTACAATCTTATTGATATTGAATATACATCGGTTTTGGCGTTAGGGCCAGCACTTCCTCCGGCGTCATGATGCGGGAACCGGGTTTGCGAAAATCGTTTTTATAGAACAGCTTAAAGCCTGTGTATTGCACCGGCTCTTTCACGATGTAGTCGTGGTAGGAGTCTTTCTTAAGCACCGGTGGCCCCCAGCCGTCCATGTCCATCACAATCTGCACGTTCGGATCGAGCTTAATATTTTTGTAGTTTTTAATCATGCCCTGCGTGAAGCGGTGAACCACCAATACTTTTGGTGGCAGATTATTTTCTGTAGCAACCCGGCTCAGGAACTGCACGGCCTGGTTCACATCGGCAGCATCGTAGGAGCCAATTTTGGCGCCGGGCCGGTGGCCGGTAACCATCGAAAACTCCGGGTCGATACCCAGATGAACAAAGGGCAGCTTGAGGTATTTTTCCAGAAATTTCATTTCCGGGCCAAGCGGAGCATGGCCGCGCTGGATGTCTAAGAACACAAGTGCCTTATGCTCATTACCCCACTTGAGTACCTTTTTAATGGTTCTGTCGGACATCCGTAGCCGGTAGCCGCCGTCTTTGCCGGGGGCTCCCTGCGCCGAAATAGCCACTAAGTGCAGCGCGGGCTGGATGGGTGTGGCGGGGTCTGCTTTCTGCCAGTTGCTGATTTCCCTGTCTAATCGCTGCAGCATTTCTTCTTTAGGATACTCGCCCAAAGCACCCATTTTCTTAGAGTGCGGATTGCCATAATAAGCGAAAATACGCTTTTTGGGCAAAATCGCTTCGGTAGGCGCGTAGGTCAGCGAATCGAGGGTAGAGTCTCCGGTAGATACGGCCCGGGTCGAGGCAACGGCTTTTGCGGGCGGGTTTTCGGAAGAGTCGGTTGGCGTTGCCGCTTTTGCCGATGCCTGAGTGGTGAGTTTACCGCCTTTCGACGAATCATCCTGTTTGGGTTGCGAGGAGCAGCCGGTAAATTGACAAACAGCCAGCAGAGAAAGCGCGGCCAGAGAAAAACGCATACTACGAAATTAGTTAGGGAAATAATTCACAAAAAAGGACTAAAGGGTAAAGGAATGCTAACCCTACCATGCAAGTATAGAACCTTATCTTAACTTTTCAAAGTACTAATTCGCCCAGCCCCTGACGTATGACCGAAAAGTCGTCGTCGGTAGCGTCGACAATCGTCGAGGCCACGTTGCCGCCATAGCCGCCATCAATCACAATGTCGACCTGGTGCTGAAACTTCTCAAAAATTAACTCCGGGTCGGTGGAGTACTCGATCACCTCGTCCTCATCGCGGATGGAGGTAGTAATGATTGGGTTGCCAAGTTCATGCACAATCTGCCGGGGAATGTCGTGGTCGGGAACCCGAATGCCAACCGTTTTCTTGTTGGTATTCAAGAGTTTCGGCACGTTGTTCGTGGCCTGGAGAATAAATGTGAACGGGCCGGGCAGCACGCTCTTCATGAGCTTGAACGCCTGATTACTGACTCGGGCATAGTCGGCAATGTGGCTCAAATCGAAGCAGATAAACGAGAAATCATTTTTCGCCGGTTTAATGCCCTTAATCCGGGCTACCCGTTCAACCGCGCGTGCGTTGTGGATGTCGCAGCCCAGGCCATAAACCGTGTCGGTTGGGTAAATAATCACGGCCCCATCCCGCAGGGATTTCACAATGTGCTCAATCCGGCGCGGGTCAGGATTTTTCGGATACAGCTTAATGAATTCGGCAGACATGGTTAGTCAGTTGACGTTTGGAGTTCGCAGGTTGGAGTTGGTTAACGCAAGCAGTATGAACGCGCCAGCCGCATCAAACTACGAACTACAAACCACAAACGACTTAAACCGGTTTCGCAGATGGATAGGCCGGGTGCCATTTTCGATACCGACGGTAGAGACCGTTGACTGGCAGATGCAGACAACTTAGACTCAAAATCAGGCTGCTCAGAAAACCGGGCTGTTCAATTTGGCGGAGAAGATGCCCGAATTGCTTAGCCAACTCAAACTGTTCGGTATAAAAAGCTTTGCGGATAAACGTTCGGATGCGGTTGGCTAAAGCCCGGTACTCGTCGGGCGTTGTGCAGCGCTCAAAGGCTTTCCGGCAAACGACCAGCGTTGAGGCCAGCAACGTATTATCGGGCTGCACGACCTGCGCCGACAGTGAGCCAGCGAGTTGACGTTTCAGCGTCAGCACGTCATCTAAATAAGCGTATGGGTAGTGCCGCGACGACCGCACCCAGAAATCGAAATCCTCGTAGGCCAGCGTTTCGTCGTAGCCACCGAGTTCATTCAGTACGTCCCGGCGCATCATCATGGTGGGCGTACAGATGAAGTAGGCGTCGAGAATCTGCTGGAACACATACCCCGACGGCACAGCTATCCGGGCATGACCCGTTGAATCAATGGGGTAGTGAAACGCCGTTCGCCGGCCCTGTTCATCGATGTAAGCCGCGTTGGAGAACACCACTGCGTAGGGACCCGACAACTGTTCAAACAAGTCGGTCTGTCTGGCAATGCGACCCGGCAGCAGCACATCGTCGGATGCGAGGTCAATCACATACCGCCCTCCGGCCAGTGCCAGCCCCTGATTAAAGGCCCGGTTCAATCCCAGATTAACCGGATTTCGTAAATATACCGTAGCTGGGTGGCGGCTGGCAAACCGGCCAATTCGGTCGGGCGAACGGTCGGTGCTGCCGTTGTCAATAACGATCAATTCGACGTTGGGGTAGGCCTGGTCGACCACCGACTGGAGGGCTTGCTCAACGTAGGCTTCGTGGTTGTAGCTGGTACAGATGACGGTGACCCAGGGTTTGATCCGATTGAGGTGGAGGCCCATGGGCAGGGGATTAAACTGGTCGGTGACGGAGACCATAAACAATAACAGGACAGCTCATTACGGACTGAAATTCCGGCAGGGAGTTGTCGGATTAAATGACTTGATAAAGCTAAGACGAACGCTGGCCAGCCTGGTCAATTTTTTAGCGAAAGGCCGAAACAGGGGAGGAATTGCTGACCAAAACGTAAGATTGGCACGTTTTTCGCCGAATTTAACAGGAACACATTGGGGGCGTGTCAAGTCTTGATACAAACCTAAATGTGTGCCTATTACATTTATGGGTTAGGTTTTGCAAACGTCACCTCAAGTCTTGGAGGTGGCGTTTGTTGTTTTGGCGGCTACACTGGGATTTTTGTCCCCTTCGAGATTGTAGAGTGCAACGTTCATTTCAAACCCAAGAATGAGCAGAAGCGAGATGAGGTTTATCCAGATCATAAGCGCAATGAGTGTGCCAATTGACCCATAAACTTTGTTGTAGGAGCCAAAATTGGAGACATAGTACGAGAAGCCCAGTGTCGTCAGCACGATCAGGACCGACGCCGTAACGGCCCCCGGCGTAATAAATGCCCACTTCAGGGTTACATTCGGCCCGTAACGGTAGATGACTGACACGACACCGACGAACACCGCAAACACCACTAAATACCGAATAACGGTTAGCAGTGTACTGAAAACGACATTGTTGAAGGCACCAAAATGGAGCAGATAGTCGCTGACGATGCCACCAATAATCAGGACAACGACGGCCAGAATTAGCGCAAAAGCCAATATGAGGGTTAAGCCCACAGCAATGGCGCGAATTTTGAGGAAGCTGCGCCGTTCGGCAGAGTGGTGGGAGGAGTTGAAGGCCTGCATCATGGCAACCAGGCCGCTCGTCGCCGAATACAGGGCCAGTAGAAACCCGAAGGACAGCACGCTACTCTGCGGGCGGCTGATGATGTCCCGAATGGTGGTGTCAACGGAGTTAAAGGTTTCGCCGGGTAGTACCCGATGAAAGAAGCCCATAATTTGCTCCTCAAGGTCGGGAATGAAGGTGATGTAGGGAATCAGCGTAAAGAAAAAAATCACCGTGGGGAAAACGGCCAGTATCAGGCTGTAGGCTACCGAAGCAGCCCGCTCGCTGGTGTCGTTGTCCGCAATTTGGGCAAGCATTCGCTTCAAAAACGTGTACCAGGTGCTTTTGGAGTTGAACGGATGGTGGTTGTCCAGCCAGAAACGCACGTTTCGTAAAGCGTGGATACTAAATAATTTATCGAACATAGTTTTCAGTCATAAGTCCAAAGTCGTTCGTCGATAGTGGCTGACGAATTCTTGTTGCCTTTACCGGGCCGCTTTTGGGCCGGGCCACCACTATTAACTAATGACTGACGACGAATAACTCTTTTTGTAACCTACTGATCAAAGAAAGGTTTAGTGGCGTCAACCAGGTCGGGTGGTGCCGCACAGGGGCGACCTGTATCGGTACGAACAAAAACGAGCGTCGTCTGGCCTGTGTTCAGAAGTTGCCCTTCCTGATTGAAAATTTCGTACCCGAACATCAGCCGGGTTTTAGGCACTTGCGGAATGGTAACCCGAATGGTCAGCAAATCATCGTATTTGGCGGGTCGGATAAAGCGGGAGTTGAGGTCATAGACGGGCATCGAAATGCCGCTTTCTTCGATTTCTTTATACGTTAACCCTAACTGACGCAGCGCTTCGACCCGGCCAATTTCGTAGAAACGGGCGTAGTTGCCGTAATAGACAATGCCCATCTGATCGGTGTCGTAGTAGCGCACCCGAATGTTCGTAACGTCGTGAATAATCATGGTTATTTCATAATCTTCATGCGTGTCAATGCCTGCTGATACAGGCGGGCGTTGGCCATGTGTTCAGCCAGCGTTTTGGAGAACGTATGGTAGCCGTTGAAACGGGCGTCGACCACAAAATACAGGTAATCGTGCTGCTCGGCGTTCAACACCGCATCGATGGTGGCCGGAGCCGGCAGGTTGATAGGACCGGGGGGCAAACCGGTGTTGCGGTATGTATTGTAGGGCGAATCGACGGCTAACTGCCGGTTCAGGAGCCGGCGGATGGTGAAGTCACGCAGGGCAAAAATCACTGTAGGGTCGGCTTCGAGTTTAATACCCCGTTTGAGCCGGTTCAGGTACACGCCCGCCACGCGGGGCTGCTCGTCGCGTTTGTTGGTTTCGGCGGCTACGATCGAGGCCAGCACCTGCGTTTCGGTCTGGGTTAGGCCGAGCGCTTTCGCTTTCGCCTGCCGGTCGGGTGTCCAGAATTTTTTGTATTCGGTACCCATCCGCTCCAGAAGAGCTTCGGGTTTGATGGTCCAGAAAAGTTCGTAGGTGTTGGGCAAAAACAGGCAAACAATGGTGGTAGTGTCGAAGCCAAATTTCTGACAGGTGGCGGGGTCGTTGAGGAGTTTGCCGAGGGCATCGGAGCCAAACTCAAACTTACTGCCGAGCCGCTGGATGAGGTCGCTTTTTTGCCGCATGCTGTTGAACGTCACGGGCATAGCATCCTGATTGCCCGACCGGAGCTTAACTAAGGCTTCGCGGTTGCCCATGCGGGGTTTAATCTCGTAGCGACCTTCTTTAACCAGTTCGGGGTATTTCATCACCTTGGCCAGAAACCGAAACGACGTCTCGTCATTGACGACTTTGTGAGTCTTGAGCGTGTCCATAACCGACTCAAACGTGGCTCCGCGCCGAATCAACAGCGCAAATGCCTTGTCACCGTCCTGAACCTGAAGATTCGGGCTTTTAAGTACCTGCCAGAAATAAAACGAAAAGGTGGTGAACAGAATTGAAACGGTGAGAAACAGGGCAATTTTTACGTTACGCGACATAAGAAAGGAATGAATAATGAACAATTTAAAATGGATAAAGCGTCGTGCCACCCATTATTCATTGCTCATTCTACACTGTTCATTTTACATTATTTCGCAAATTTACGGCAAAAGACGACCAATTCAACGAAACCGGTCTACCATCCATCCCTTATGCGCTGCGGAATATCTCTTTTGCTAAGTATCGCCCTGCTGGTCTCATGCCGCGCCCGCGTCGATAGCCCCCGTGCCATGAATCCGGCGGCTGCCGTGCGTCAGCAGGCGATTGCTGAGATTCGGGAAGCCGACCAGAATTTCAGCATTCTTTCAGAAAAACAAGGAATGGCCAAAGCCTTCACGACCTACGCGTCTGACGATGCCATTAAGCTCAACGATGGGGCGGCCCCCACAATCGGATTCGATTCGCTGCGGGCGCAGATGAGCCGCCTGCCTGCCGATGGGTCGGTGTTGACCTGGCAGGTGCTTAAAGCCGACGCGGCCCAGTCGGGCGAGTTAGGCTATACATTCGGGCAATGGATGCTGACCAACAAAAATGACGTGGGTAAACCAAAACCTCGCTACGGCGTGTATGTTACGGTCTGGAAACGCCAGCGAAACGGCCAGTGGCGGTTTGTTATCGACGGCGGCAATCAAACGCCCGAACCCAAGTGAGTTTCAGGCCTAATCAGACCTAAACGATTTCTGAAACCTTTCAGGTCTATAAACCTGAAGCCTGAAAATTGGAACATTCTAAGTTTATTGGGCTCTTTTAATAAATGAATTGTATTTTTGGGTGAACAAAATCACCTCGTTTTGGTCGTTCGCCATCTTTTTACCCGCCGAAAATCCTCCGGCCCCTGGCTCTACACGCTCTCGTTCTGGCTGCTGTCGGTCAGTAATTTTTTGTTTTCGGCCAGTTTTTCGATGATGATCCCCGAACTGCCCGACTACCTGACGCGGTTGGGCGGTAAGGAATACGTTGGCTGGATTATTGCCCTGTTCACCTTCACGGCAGGTGTATCGCGCCCTTTTAGTGGGAAAATCACCGACACTGTCGGCCGGGTGCCGGTTATGGCCTTCGGGTCGCTGGTGTGTTTTGTCTGCGGCTTTCTGTACCCGTATCTGCTGACGGTCTGGGGGTTTTTGATGCTGCGGCTCGTTCATGGTTTTTCGACAGGAACGAAGCCTACCGCCACGGCTGCCTACGTAACCGATGTTGTCCCCATCACGCGCCGGGGCGAAGCCATGGGGACACTGGGGTTGTTTACCGCCATGGGCATGTCGCTGGGTCCGGCCATTGGCAGTTGGCTGGCTACGGATTATTCCATGAACGTAATGTTCTGGACATCGTCGGCATTTGCGCTGCTCTCCATCGGGATTCTCCTTCAAATGCCCGAAACGCTGATGAACCGGCAACCCTTTCGGTTTGGCCTGCTGCGGCTGAAGAAAGACGAAATTTTCGATAAACAGGCTCTTCCGCCGTTCATCGTGCTGTTGCTGCAATCGTTCTCGTCGGGGGTGGTGCTCACGGTGATTTCGAGCCTGAGTGCATCGCTTGGCGTAACCAACAAAGGCTTATTTTTTACGGTCTATACCATTGCCTCCTTAGTCGTTCGGATCGTGTTCAGCCGAACATCTGACCGGTACGGACGTGTGCCGGTGCTGTTTGTGTCGACCGTTGTGCTGGCCGTTTCGATGGTGTTGCTCATGCTAACCAATTCGACCACCTGGTTCTGGACGGCGGCTGTGTTCTACGGCATGTCGTGGGGTACAAACTCACCGACGGTAACGGCCTGGACCGCCGATTTGAGCGACGAGAAAACGCGGGGCCGGGCGATGGCTACCATGTACATTGCGCTCGAAGCCGGTATTGGGCTGGGCGCATTGGGGGCTGGCTGGGTGCTTAATCATGTTGCTGGCCAATCGGGCATTCAGGCTTCATTCGCCGTATCAGGCGTGCTGGCGTTGATTGCTGCTGGCTATCTGGGCTGGTTCTGGCGCAAGGGCATACAACCCATTCGGCATCAGCTTGACGAATCCGACGAAGTGGCCATGCTGAATGAGAAACCCTGATGGAGGTCATTGAGCCAAGTATCTGGCCATTAGTCGACACGCTCATTAAAACAGGGCGAGTCCGCACGTTTTCGAGCTGCGAAGGTCATTTTTCCCCGGAGGAACAAACGCTTGTTGACCGCAACCGGGCCGAGGTGCGCTTTGTGCCCGCTGAAGGAATAGCAGTCGAAGCGGTCGAGAAATTTCTTATTTATGTGCTTACTCACTTCAAGTCGCAGCATGGCTTGATTCCCATTACCCTAACGGCTCATAAACTGTATACAGCCATCGACGACGAAACCGTTGAGGAAACGTTCGTGCTCGAACTTCGGCCCTTCAATCGCTTCGACCCGCCCGACCGTAAACGCAGCGATACGGATAGAGCGATTGGGCAGGTTATTCACTTAATCGCTACATACACCGAATGAACTGGAATAGTGAATCCTATACGCAAAAGCACTCGTTTGTTTACCAATACGGAGAAGGATTGCTCGATGTGCTCAACCCCCAACCGGGCGAACGAATTCTCGATCTCGGCTGTGGCTCCGGCGAACTCACGCAACGTATAGCCGAACGAGGGGTTCAGGTTATTGGCATCGACTCGTCGGCAGACATGCTGACAAAAGCGCATAGGCAATTTCCTGAGCTTGAACTCTACCAGATGGATGCTACGGAATTTTTAGTTGATGAACCGGTTGACGCCATTTTCTCTAACGCTGTCCTACATTGGGTTGCCGATTATGAAGCTGCGGTTCGGCATATGGCAAAAGCACTGAAATCAGGTGGCCGATTAGTGATTGAATTTGGCGGCAAAAACAATGTATGCTCCATTGTTGAGGCAGTAGCCCGGCGACTCAGGGAATATGGGCACACATTTTCGCCCTTTTGGTTTTTCCCGTCAATCGGCGAATACACGCCCATTCTGGAACGATATGGCTTTACCGTTCAGCTTGCACAGTACTACGACCGTGACACGCTGTTAACTGATCCTGAAACAGGCCTTACTGACTGGATTGAGCAGTTTGGCGCTTATTTTTTCGAGGGGGTAGCGAGCAGCGACAAAGCTGCTATTCTGGAAAAAGTTAACCTGGATTTACGTCCGGCTCTCTTCCGCGACGGACGGTGGTATGCCGACTACAAGCGCATTCGGATTAGTGCGGAGAAGAAGTAAGCATGTTCGTCGCCTTAGGACAGCCCGAAAATTCTAAATTTTCGGGCTGTTGCTCCAAGCAGGGCTGTTTAAAAATTGGATTTCTGTTGGCTCGGTTTTACCCCCAACCGAGCCTGTTTTTATGAAATTTAGACAGCCTCTAAGCTGGGCACTATAAAATAAACTGGCTTAAATCCCGGTTTTTTACTAAACCGTTCAGTTTTTCATTCACCAATTCTTTCGTAACAACGACCTGGGCGTTAGCCCCGATAACATCGGGAATGTCGAACATGAAGTCGTTCATCAGATGGCTCAGTACCGTCTGCAACCGGCGGGCGCCAATGTTTTCAACTTCACCATTTACCTCGAAGGCAATCCGGGCCAGTTCGCGCAGGGCGTCGTCGTCAAACGTCAGGCCAACGTTTTCGGCATTCAGCATGGCTTCATATTGCTTCGTGAGGGCGTTTTTTGGCTCCTTCAGAATGTGATAAAAATCATCTTCCGACAGGCTTTGCAACTCCACCCGAATGGGGAAGCGGCCCTGTAATTCAGGAATCAAATCGCTGGGTTTGGCCACATGAAACGCCCCGGCCGCAATGAACAGAATGTGGTCGGTATGAATCACGCCGTATTTGGTGTTCACGGCGCTGCCCTCCACAATCGGAAGCAAGTCGCGCTGCACACCTTCCCGGCTGACATCCGGCCCGCCCCCGCCATTGCCCGACCGGGCCGAGGCTACTTTGTCGATTTCGTCAATGAAAATAATTCCGGCATCTTCGGCTTTGCGGATGGCTTCCTCCTTCACCTCATCCATGTCGATGAGTTTGGCGGCTTCTTCTTCCAGCAGGATTTTACGGGCTTCGGCAATGGTCACTTTGCGTTTTTTGCCGCGTTTGGGCATCATGCCGCCAATCATCTCCTGAATGTTCATCATCGACAAATCATCGACTGAACCGCCCATAATACCGATGTTGGGCGTTTGGCTCTGCTGCACGTCGATGTCGATTTTGCGGTCGTCCATCTCGCCGGAGCGGATTTTTTCACGGAACCGTTCGCGGGTGCGCTCGTTGATTTCGGCATCGGCATCCTGCTTTTCGTTCTCAAAACCTACTTGCCCGTTGGCAGACTTCACGGGCGGAATCAGAATGTCCAGAATGGCGTCTTCCACGAGTTGCTGCGCCTTCACCTGCACCGCTTCTTTCTTGGCACCCCGTACCATATTCACCGACTGTTCCACTAAATCGCGCACCATACTTTCCACATCGCGGCCAACGTAGCCAACTTCGGTAAATTTCGAGGCTTCGACTTTGATAAACGGCGCGTCGGCGATTTTGGCCAATCGACGGGCAATTTCGGTTTTACCCACGCCCGTTGCGCCAATCATCAGAATGTTGTTCGGTGTTATCTCGCGCTGCATATCAGCCGCGCTGTTCATACGTCGCCAGCGATTTCGCAGGGCAATGGCTACGTTGCGTTTGGCATCGTTCTGGCCGATAATGTACTGGTCCAACTCGGCAACAATCTGCCGGGGCGTAAGGTCTTTAAGTGATTGGGTCATCGAAAAAACGGAGCGTGTTGTGCGCTCCCTGCCAGAGAAACACAGGAAACCCAAAAATGTGCCACCGACGGGTGGAAATTTGGCTTTTATGATTTTGGCGTAAGCTGTAGCGTCAACTCACTCTTAGTCAAATAAAGGGAGCAAATTACCTACTTCAACTTGTTGCGATGCGAGTATGCTTTCGTAATAACACATCGCGTCAGCGTCTGAAATAGATTTTGGGAGGAACCGGAAGACAGAAGCGGCAACGTATTGACGTTCATTATCGAACGAAAGCCACCGACGGTTATTCAACTGTGGGTTCGCAGTTATACCCAATTGATGGTGCCGAAGACGGTAAAATATATAGAGTGGACTTGTTATAGAGTCGATTGATTAAAATACCGGTCTGGCTCGCTTTACAGTATACTCATCAATCACTCGCCCCATGAATCGCAGCCTATTATTTCTATTTGTCCTCTGCATCACAATTGCCCGTGCCCAGTCGCCGATTAATTTAATTCCCCAGCCGGTTAACGTTCAGCCGAAAACCGGGGTATTTACCCTCAGCAAAGCCACCACCATTCAGTATAACCAGGCTGAAGGGCGGGCCGTTGCCGAGATGCTCAGCCAGCAACTGAACCAGCCAACCGGTTTTGGGCTGACTGCAACATCGGGCAAGAGCGGCAAAATTCAACTCAATCTGAATGGTGCGCCCAATGCACAGCTTGGCGAGGAAGGTTATACGCTCAATGCCTCGGCAAAGGGCGTGACCATTACGGCCAACCGCCCGGCGGGTTTGTTCTACGGGATGCAGACGCTGGTGCAACTGCTGCCTAAAGAAATCGAAAGCAAGACCGCAACCCCGCGAACCTGGACCTTGCCTGCTGTCAACATCACCGACTATCCGCGCTTCGGCTGGCGGGGCATCATGCTCGACGTGAGTCGTCATTTCTTTACGAAGGACGATGTAAAGAAGTACATCGACCAACTGGTGAAGCTAAAATTCAATACCTTACACTGGCACCTCACCGATGACAACGGCTGGCGCATCGAAATCAAATCCTTACCAAAACTGACTGAAGTAGGCGCGTGGCGCGTGGCCCGAACGGGGCATTATGGCGATCGGGCCGACCCAAAACCGGGTGAACCAGCCACCTATGGAGGTTTTTATACGCAAAACGACATTCGCGATGTGGTGGCGTATGCACAGGCGCGTAATGTCACGATTGTGCCGGAAATTGACGTGCCGGGCCACAGCATGGCCGCTCTGGCGGCTTACCCTGAATTGAGTTGCACCAAAGCCCCCGTCAGTGTCAACCCCGGAACGCCATTCTCGGAATGGTATGGCAACGGCACCTTTAAGATGAAGGTGGAGAACACGCTGAACCCGTCGGATGAGAAGGTATATGAGTTTTTAGACAAAGTGTTTACCGAAGTGGCCGCGCTCTTCCCGAATCCATACATTCACGTTGGGGGCGACGAATGCTACAAAGGCTACTGGGCGCAGGACCCCGGTTGTCAGGCGCTGATGAAGCAACTCAACATCCGACACGTTGAAGATTTGCAGGGTTATTTTATGAACCGGGTCGAGAAAATCCTGACGGCAAAAGGCAAGAAATTATTGGGCTGGGACGAAATCTTAGAAGGCGGCATCTCGCCGGGCGCTACGGTGATGAGCTGGCGGGGCATCAAAGGTGGTATAGAAGCCGCGAAGGAGGGGCATAACGTGGTAATGACCCCTACTACCTTTGCGTATTTAGATTACAACCAGGGCGACCCCACCATTGACCCACCCATTTACGCGGCCCTGCGGACCCGCAAGAGTTACAGTTTCGAACCCGTGCCGGATGGGGTCGACGCCAAATTTATTCTGGGTGGGCAGGGAAACCTCTGGACCGAGCAGATACCAACCCTCCGTCATGCCGAATACATGACTTACCCGCGCGGCTGGGCATTGGCCGAAGTATACTGGTCGCCGAAGGAAGCGAAAAACTGGCCCAATTTCGCCCGGCGGATGGAAACGCATTTTGAGCGGGCCGACATGGCCAACATCAACTATTCGCGGGCGGTGTACGATGCCATCGTGAAAACGAGTATGAAGGACGACAAACTGCGGCTTGAACTGGAAGGCGAAGTGCCGGGGCTGGATATCTACTACACCCTCGACGATACGATGCCGGACCAATTCTCAATGAAATACAGTCAACCCATCGACCTGCCCGACGGCCCCGTTACGCTCCGGGTCATTACTTACCGCGCCGGAAAACCCATCGGGCATTTGATCACCCTTCCGCGCGATGCCCTGCAAAAGCGAGTGGGGCGGTTTTAATGGCTTCGGTAGCCGGGTAGGAATCGTCTTGCCCGGCTATCATTAAATCAGAAAACCCCTTCATAAACCTCACTCACCTGTATGGTCGAGGTATTCGTCTACCGTGTAGATGCGCTTCTCTGTTTCTTCCGCTACCATAACAAATCTGCTCCGGTTTTTAGGTGGGTGAAAATACGCGGTTTACCGCAAAAATCAAGTCAGTAATTTGTAACTATTTGCTCAAAATCCGCTCCAAATTAATCCGCAACGACAACTGACTCGTGCCCGCCGTTGGGACCGATGAAAACCGGCCGTAGGTTAACTGAAACCCCCGCGCCTGCACCGACGCGCCAAACGAGATGCCTGCTCCACCGCCCCCCGTCGCCAGTTTACCTTCCTGTCGTTTCTGGTGGTTGTAGCCAATCAGCAAATGCACGTTTCGGCTGATTAATAGTTCGGCGCCGAGACTTAGATGTCGGGCAATTTTTTCGCCCACACCAACGGTCTGCGGAATCGGGTTGCCGTTCAGGTCAAAACGCACGTTGAGGGATGGGTCGCTGTAATTAATGTCGAAGCGTTGCAGATGATGCGCCGTGAGCGTTAGCCGCATAGGTGCATACCGAGGCTTAACGGTCACACCCGCTTGTAAATCGAAGGGCAGGTCGGCGTCGAGTGGGCCGTAGTTTTTGATTAGATAACCAACGTTCTTCGCCACTAATCCGAACGTCAGGTTTTTTTTTGGATGCCGCCAGATACCCCCAACATCGGCCAGTAGGCCAAAGGCGGAATACATCTCGATGCTCGACCCAACCGCTTTAATCGTAGCACCAAGCGTGAAGTTACCTTCCGTCCGGGCATGGGTCAGGCTCAGGGCGTAGTCGTTAGCGGTGAACGTGCCCAGCGAATTGCCTGTCGGGTCGGTGAGGGTAAACTGCCCGTAGCTAAGGTACTGTAGACCAGCCGCCCAGCTACCCTTTGGCCTGGCGTTTTTGCTTTTTATAGGCAAGCCATAGTGAAGCGTGTAGTATTTAGCAGCCGCCAGATAGGGCATCAGGCTGATGGATAGTTCATTGCTTTTTATTGAATCGGCCAGAGCGGGGCTGTTGAGGTGATAGGCCCCGTCGGGCGTGGTGGCCGAGGCAACCTGCCCGCCGAGGGCTGCTACGCGGGCGTGAGTGGGCAGGTTGAGAAACGAGAAGAGCCGCTGCCCACCGAGGGGCTGAGCTTTAGTCGTCAGCGACCATAGCAGAAGGAAAAGAAACGAAACGTAACGAGCTTTCAAGCCAGGAGTATAGCACTGTTCAGTACAAAGAAACGGCAATTTTAGGCTTACTGCCTATCTGTGGCCTGCGAATTCAGTAAATCATACAGACTACGGTTCTCATACCTGCTGGAATCCAGAAGAAAAATTAACTTTGTCGATACTTGATGTTGCTAACGATACCCTTATGCAAACCGAAGCCCGGCCCGATCCCACTCTCAGCGACCAGTCGAAACCTACTAAAACCGATATTCTGGTCCGAAAAAATGCCGAAGCTGAACTGGGAGGAGGCCAGAAACGCATCGACGCACAACACGCCAAAGGTAAGCTGACCGCCCGCGAACGGATTTCGCTGCTGTTGGACGAGGGGTCGTTTGAGGAGATCGGTAAGTTTGTGATGCACCGCACCCGCGACTTTGGGATGGACAAAGAGCATTACCTCGGCGATGGCGTCGTGACGGGGTACGGCACGGTAAACGGCCGGTTGGTGTATGTGTTCGCGCAGGATTTCACCGTTTTTGGCGGGGCGCTCTCCGAGACCCACGCCGAAAAAATCTGCAAACTCATGGACCTGGCGCTGCAAAACGGCGCGCCCCTCATTGGCCTCAACGACTCCGGGGGTGCCCGAATTCAGGAGGGCGTACTGTCGCTGGCGGGCTATGCCGATATTTTTTACCGGAATACCAGGGCGTCGGGTGTGATTCCGCAACTGTCGGCGGTGATGGGACCATGTGCGGGCGGGGCTGTCTACTCACCGGCCATCACGGATTTTATATTCATGGTCGAGAATACGAGCTATATGTTCGTAACGGGCCCCAACGTGGTGAAAACCGTTACGCACGAAACCGTTACGGCCGAAGAACTGGGCGGGGCCAGCACCCACAGCACGAAGTCGGGCGTAACGCACTTTGCCTGCGCCAACGAACTAGCCTGCATCCAGCATCTGAAACGATTGCTAAGCTACATTCCGCAAAACTGCGAAGACGAACCGCCGATGCTGCCCTACGAGCCAGGCAATGAACGTCGGGCGGCACTGAACAGCATTATTCCTACCAATCCGAATCAGCCTTACGACATGCGTGAGGTCATTGAAGAACTGGTCGATGCCGGGTCGTTTATGGAAGTGCATAAATATTTTGCGGAGAATATCGTCGTGGGCTTTGCCCGGATTGGGGGCCGCAGTATTGGGGTCGTGGGCAATCAGCCAGCCGTTTTGGCGGGGGTTCTCGACATCCACGCCAGCACCAAAGCGGCCCGATTTGTTCGGTTTTGCGACTGTTTCAACGTACCGCTTTTGGTGCTCGAAGATGTACCCGGTTTTTTGCCCGGCACCGACCAGGAGTGGAATGGCATTATCACCAACGGGGCCAAACTGTTGTACGCGTTTTGTGAGGCCACCGTACCGCGCGTGACGGTCATTACCCGCAAAGCCTACGGGGGTGCCTACGACGTAATGAACTCCAAGCACATTGGGGCCGACATGAACTATGCCTGGCCGTCGGCCGAAATTGCCGTGATGGGGGCCAGTGGAGCTTCCGAGATTATTTTCAAACGTGAAATTGCCGAAGCCGACGACCCGCAGGCTAAGCTGCAGGAAAAAGTGCTGGACTATACCGAGAAATTCGCCAATCCATACCGGGCTGCCCACCGGGGCTATATCGACGAGGTAATTGTGCCCGACCAGACTCGCCAGAAGCTCATTCGGGCCTTCGGAATGCTGGAGAATAAAGTGGCAACGCTGCCCAGGAAGAAGCACGGGAACATTCCGTTATAGATGCAATACGAAAGAGTTGTTTTGCTAATTGATTTTATCCTCAAAAAAGAAGCACCTTTTCAGCAACCAATCTTAAACGTCAATCTACTTCGCCAGTTAAGGCCCTGTACCATCAGTTAGTGATGAAAATCTCGTTTCTTTGCGTCTATGACCCTGTGACTGCGCGTTGGGTTACCCTAAACATTCGCCGAGTAGACAGGTTGTGTTTGGAAAGCTTACTGGTGCAGGCGTGGCTCTACCAGACTCATTTTTCGTTTTTCTCTCAAATTAAATAGTCGTATGAATCGCTCCGAGTTTTTGAAACTGGCCTTTGGTGCATCGGCTGGGCTGGTTGCTTTGCCCTCCTTCGGTCTCTCGCCTGCTCAGGCCGAAGGCCCCTTTAAACTGGCTCCGCTCCCCTTCGATGCCGGTGCACTCGAACCGCATATTGACAAGATGACGATGGAAATCCACCACGGCAAGCACCATAAGGCCTATGTGGATAACCTCAACAAGGCCGTTGCTGGCACCGACATGGCCAAAATGGACATCGACGCATTAGTCAAAAGCGTAAACAGCAGCACACCGGCCGCCGTGCGGAACAATGCCGGTGGGCACTGGAACCACACATTCTTCTGGAATAGTCTGGGAGCTGGTGTGGGTGGTGCGCCGAAGGGGGCGCTGGTCGATGCCATCACGAAGAAATTCGGCTCATTCGATAACTTCAAAACCGAATGGGGCAAAGCCGCAACGGCTCGCTTCGGCTCGGGTTGGGTATGGCTAATCAAAAACGGCAGCGACATTGACATCACCTCGACGCCTAACCAGGACAATCCGCTGATGGCGCTCGCCGAGAAAAAAGGAACCCCTGTTCTGGGCCTCGACGTTTGGGAACATGCCTATTACCTGAAATACCAGAATCGCCGGCCCGAATACGTAGCGGCCTTCTGGAACGTGGTCGACTGGAACAAAGTCGGTAAGAATTTTTCTTAATTGAGGATATGTGTGTAGAGACGCAATACCTTGCGTCTCCTGTGTGTCAGCAAAACCATCCGGCACAGGAGACGCAAGGTATTGCGTCTCTACATTTATGCAATCTTTTGTATTTTTGTGAAAATAGTTTTCGTCTATGGTAGTAGAAGAATTATACAATGAAATTCCATCGCTGGATTTGGCCGATTTTACCTCCGGCGACCCCGACCGCAAAGTCCGCTTCGTGCAGGATTTAGGTCGGGCGTTCAACCAAATCGGCTTTGTCGCCATCCGTAATCACGGCCTGACCGACGAGTTGACTAAAAAACTGTACGGTTCAGCGCAGAAGTTCTTCTCCTCGCCCGATAGCGTGAAGCAGAAATACGAACACCCTGAACTCAACGGGCAACGCGGCTATATTGGTAAGGGGAAAGAGACCGCTAAGGGCTTTAAAGTAGCCGATTTAAAGGAGTTTTACCACATCGGTCAGCCCGAACCGGAAGGCGACATGCCCGCCAATATTATTCCTGAAGAATATCCCGAATTTGGGGAAGCTACCTTAACGGCCTACCGAACCCTCGAAAACGCAGGTAAGCAACTCCTGCGGGCCATTGCGTTATATCTGGACTTGCCCGAAACGTATTTTGACGACAAAGTTCGCAACGGCGACAGTATTCTGCGGGCGTTACACTATTTCCCCCTCGACCCAAACACCACTCCCGACGGGGCCGTGCGGGCGGCTGCTCACGGCGACATTAACCTCATTACGCTGCTGATGGGTGCCTCGGCAGATGGGCTGGAAGTGCTCCGGCGCGATGGCAAATGGATTGGCATTACGGCCCTGCCCGACCAGGTTGTGGTGAACGTAGGCGACATGCTCGACCGGCTCACCAACCACAAACTCAAGTCCACGATTCATCAGGTAGTGAACCCACCCCGCGAAAAAATGAACCAGTCGCGCTATTCGATTCCGTTTTTCATGCACCCACGCGCCGACATGGACCTGACCAGTCTGGAGAGTTGCATCGACACGCAGCATCCGAAAATATACGTCGACATGACAGCCGGCGATTTTCTGAACGAGCGCCTGATAGAACTGGGACTCAAGAAATAGGTATAATTGGGTAAATTTTGATTCTTTGGGTCTCGGATTCTTTAGAGTCTATTGTCAATATAATAGACTCTAAAGAATCCGAGACTCAATAGAATCCTCCCAAAACTAAGCCTGACTTGTCTTATTCATGCTACCCTACCTGACGACTGCCCAGCCTGTGCGCCGGATTCGCTACATCATCTTTTTGAAGGATGTGCTGATTCTGGCGCTCACAACATTTGGCGGCCCGCAGGTTCATTTGGCCATGTTCTACGAGCGTCTGGTTCAGAAACGACGCTATGTCACGGAGGAAGAGCTGCTGGAACTGAATGCGCTTGGTCAGGTGCTACCGGGACCAACCTCAACCCAAACCATAACGGCAGTGGGTTTTAAAATTGGCGGTCCAAACTTAGCTTATCTGACAATGTTCATTTGGGTATTGCCCGCTGTCAGCCTGATGACGGCTGCTGGCATGGGCATCCATTACCTCGAACAACAGCAGCTATCGTTGCAGTTTGCCCGGTTTATCCAACCAATGGCGGTGGGCTTCATGGTCGTGGCGGGGTATCGGATTGGCCAGAAAGTTATTAAAAACAAGGTGAGCCTGTTGCTGGCACTAACGGCTGCGCTGGTGGGATATATGTTTCGGTCGCCGGTAATGACCCCGCTCGTTATTGCCATTGGGGGAGTCACCACGGCATTGACCTATGAAAAACAGCAACGAATGGAGAAAAAGCCCCTGCGCGTACAGTGGGCTAATTTTTTTCTGTGGTTAGGGGTATTCATTGGGGCAGCCACGCTGGGGGCCTATACGCAGTTGCTGCCCGTTCGGCTGTTCGAGAATTTTTACCGGAACGGCAGTTTCGTGTTTGGCGGGGGGCAAGTGTTGACCCCCATGCTCTACAATGAGTTTGTGGCGTTTAAGCATTACCTGACCCGCGAAGAGTTTCTATCGGGTTTTGGGCTGGTGCAGGCCCTGCCCGGACCCGTGTTTGCCTTTGCGTCGTACATCGGCGCACTCTCCATGCGTGATGGCGGACTGAGTGGTCAGTTCTGGGGCAGTTTTGTATCCACCGCCGGGATTTTCCTGCCGGGCACATTTCTCATCTTCTTTGTGTATCGGTTTTGGGAACAGTTGAAGCGCTACCGGGTCGTGCGGGCCTCGCTGGAGGGCATCAACGCGGCCAGCACGGGCCTGACGGCGGCTGCGGCAATAGCCCTTTTTGAACCAATGGCGCTTCACTGGCCATCGGTCGTTGTGGTCATGCTCACGATTGGCGTGCTTTTATACACGAAAACTCCGCCATATATCCTGATTCTGGGGGGATTGCTGGCGGGAATAGTTTTGTGAGTAACGCGGACCACCCGCCTTGCAATAAGCCTGTTAAGTCGTTGGCAGTGTAATAATAAACTCAGAAAACGCTCCTTCCTTCGTTTCCACCGTCATGGTACCACCATGCCCTTTACTGATAATGTCATAACTTAGCGAAAGGCCCAGCCCCGTGCCCTGGCCTGTAGGTTTAGTAGTAAAGAAAGGCTGAAAAATCTTGGTCCGTACTGCTTCCGGAACCCCCATGCCGTTGTCTGTCACCCGAATTTCTACTTGCCCGTTCGTGCGATTCGTGCTAACGCTCACCGTGGGTTCATAACTGGCTCCCTGCTGTTTTTGCCTTTCGGCAAGGGCGTAGAAGGCATTGTTGAATACGTTGAGCAACACCCGGCCTATCTCCTGGGGGACCACATCAAGCAGGCCCAGTCTGGGGTCGAAATTAGTTTTCAGGTGAGCATTGAACGCCTTGTTTTTTGCCCGATAACCATGATAAGCCAGCCGTAAATATTCGTCCGCCAGGGCGTTGAGGTCGGTAGCCTGTCGTTCCCCGGTGGTAGTACGACTATGTTCGAGCATACTCCTAACGATGGAAGAGGCCTGTTTGCCGTGGAGGGTAATTTTCTGCAGGTTCTGCGTCAAATCATTGGCCAGGGCCATCACCTCATCCGTATGACCCGCCTGCACTTCGTCTTTGAGTTCGTCTATCAGTTCCACCGACACGTCCGAGAAATTAGTAACGAAGTTGAGCGGATTCTGAATCTCGTGGGCAATGCCCGCTGTCAACTCGCCCAAAGAGGCCATTTTTTCTTGCTGAATAAGTTGCGTTTGGGTGGATTTGAGCGTTTCGAGCGCGATTTGAAGTTGTGTTCGCTGTTCGTGAATCTCATCTCGCTGCCGTTGTAACAGCGCGTTGGCTTTCTGCTTTTGCCGGTTGTTTCGGTAGAGGAAGAGCACCAACAGAAGGATGCCAACCAGCACGCCCGACAAGACAAAGAGCCTGATTTGATTTTGGTAGGCCAGTTGATTTGCTTCTATTCTTCGTTTAGTACGTGCTTCCCGTTCTCGCTCTTCGTAGGCCAGTTTTTCGACTTGCCTGGCTTTTTCCTGATTAAACAGGCTGTCTTTCGTTGCCGACGCAAGGAGGTGGTAGTTGAGGGCTTCGGCGGGATTTGATGTTTTATACAGGTCAAAAAGCAGGTTAGCCGATTCGATGACATAGATTGTCTGGTTTCTTTGCTGTTGAATTTCGAGGGATTTCTTTGCGTAAAACCGGGCCGAATCAAGCTGGTTTCTATCCCGAAAAATGAGCGCCAGCCCCTGGTAGGATTGCCCGTGGGGTGTTCCGGTTGAGGTAGCAATTGAGCGCCGGAAATAGCTCATAGCCAGGTCTGATTGCCCTTTTTTGTAATAAACAACACCAAAATGTACGTAAAAACCACTTGGTGGCACCGGTATATTTGTTTTTAACGCAATCTGATAGGCTTTTTGAAGATAGACTAATGCCGAGTCGGCTAAGTTCCAGTTTTTGTAGAATTGCCCAAGTACCATCGTGATTGGGAAGACGCTTTCTGGTACGTTTTCCTTTACCATCAATTGTTTACACTGGGTATAGTAATATTGGGCTTTCTTAAAATCGAATTTGTTATACGCATAGCCCAAAAATCCGAATGCTCTGACTAACTCAACCTGGTTATTTGTTTTTTCGCAGAGTTGTTTCATTTCCGTCAGAATCGGAATGGCTCGATAGTAATCCACTTCGACCAAGAAAGCGCCAAGTTTAATACCGCATCTAATTATGCCTTTCTCATAGCGAATGTGTTTTGACAGACCTAACCCCTGCTGACCGTATTCCAATGCTGCTTTGGCATTAGGCGCTACGTCCATTAATTTATTATATAGCCACACCCGGTCTGTATCACTTTTTACCTGGGCAAGCTCACGTTTCAGGCTATCTAATTTCAGGGCTTTCGGGTTAGTTTGTCCCGAAATTAGCTGAACCTGAAGATAAAGAAGAACAAAAAACAGGCGAGTTTTCATACTGGATTTTGGTTAAGCAATACGCAAATTCACCACAAATGTTGTTTCCGATCCCTTAGCCCCCTTTTCAGTTGTGCTGTATGCCTTTAGAGGTCTGCTATTTCTCAAACATACCAGACTCCTTCTGAAATTAATTTGGTGCGTCCACCTACATTGATCTGATACATTTCGTTTGCCAACTCGCCGTCAAGGTATACATACGATTTGCGCCCCATTTGAAAACCCTGCTCCACAGTTGCTTTCATTTTTTCGCTTTTGTGTTTTAATAAATAGGCTAAAAAACAACCATTGGCGCTGCCGGTTGCGGCATCTTCGGACAGCTTGTTATTTTCAAGCAATAGCATTCTTGTATTGTAGGTATTTGCTGGTTCGTAGGTTTCTGTTGTGAAGAAAAACAGGGAAGTTGAATGGCCTGTTAAACTATTGGTTCGGTATTTGTTTCGGGCCAGTAGAAACGCCTTGAATGACTCATACGTGAGTGATAGGCGTTCCATAGCCGCTAAATTTTTGAGCGGAATGATGATGTATGGAAGTCCGGTGCTTATTTCCTGAATGGGAAGCGAAGTTTCTATGTCATCAAGCTTAATTTTTAGCCCATCGGCGACTTCTGCTATTGAAAATGTATCCCGGAATTCAGGCTGTGCCTGACGCATGAAAAAGATGCTTTCGTCGAGCTTGTCGGGATCTAAAATTGAGATTTCTATGTCGCTGTGCGCTAACGCTAAGGTTAATTTTGGGGTAACGTCAGGCAAGAGAAATTTAGCAATAATATAACTGGTTCCAATCGATGGATGTCCGGCAAAGGGAACTTCATGTTCAGGCGTAAATATGCGAACTACAAATCGCTGATTATTTATAATTGACTTTATAAAAGTTGTTTCGGCAAAGTTTATTTCCTGAGCCATTTGCTGCATTTGATTTTCGGAAAGTTTATCGGTCAAATCCAGAAAAACAGCCAATTGATTTCCTTCATATTTAGAGCTGGCAAAAACATCGACTATGTAATAGATAATGCGTTCCATGGTGTTTTTTAATTCAGATTTAACCCGAACAATACGCCAAACCAGGGCCTCTGTTGATAAATCCAGTTCTGCCGATGTCGATCAGTCAGGTAGTCGATTCCTACAGCGAGGCCGACATTGAAAATCCGGGCGTCGTAAATAGCGGCTACTCCGGCATCCAGAATAACGCCTTCGTATTCGATGCTGATTGGCTGACGAACGACAAAATCGTTGATGGTGGCCGAACCAATGCCAACAAAGAGGCCATACCCAAATCCCCGGCTACGTAATGTACGGACATCATACGTGGGCGTTACGGGCTGCCACCTGTACCGGTACGAATCAATCCGTCGGCCTACATACAGGGCCGCATTGAAATTGGAATTTAGCTGAGACGGTAAACCCGTTCGGGCGGGGCGAATTTTGAACGGCAGGGTGAACACATCCACGTCGATTTCCCGACTGTAAAGCACCCAATTCTGATAAGCACTCCTGGGTAAATTGCGCCGTTCGTAGGTCGTTGGCAGAATAACCTGTAGCGAATCGCCGGAGTCAATCACATACAG
Organism: Spirosoma areae; assembly: GCF_054781775.1. Classification (NCBI taxonomy): domain Bacteria; kingdom Pseudomonadati; phylum Bacteroidota; class Cytophagia; order Cytophagales; family Cytophagaceae; genus Spirosoma; species Spirosoma areae. The sequence goes on from NZ_BAAGTT010000033.1 coordinate 236,520, forward strand.
CTTTTTGTTCACCAGTTCCGGCTGTGGCGCATGAACGACTCGATAGAACGAAGGCTCTAATGTGGTGGACGACGAATTAACCCGGCAACTCAGCAAAAGCCCGGCGCAACCGAGCAGGCACAGCGTGTGGAAGCAACACCGAAGATAAACCAAAACCATGCAGGGTAGAACTACTTGAGTTATGGCCAAAATAAGTGGTATTCAGGCAATAAACCTACGCTCACAGTTCATCCGACAAAAACTTCCGAATGGTTTGATAGGGGCGTAATCCGTTTGGTTTGCCATTTGTTCCGTTGGCAGGCGGGGTGCCGTTGGGGCGGTTTTCGCTGACCCGATTGCGATGATTGTTTTGCAGCGACAGCATTTCTTTTCGCAGTTGCCGCTGTTCGTCGTCGCTCAGCCCGGAGCGGGTAGCCTCGCCCTGCCCGTAGCCATCGTTGTAGTTGCTAATGCGGCTGTCGGTTTGGGCCAGTTTCAGTTCGGCCAGCAACTCGTTTAAATCAGCCGTGATGGTTTGGCGTTGCTCTTTCAATTCATCGAGATTGGGTAACAAATCGAGGTTGTGCTTCAATACCTCCTGACGCGTGCGCTGCTCCGCCAATTGAGTTTCGAGCGGGGCTATTTCCCGCGTCAACCGCTTTAAGCGACGGCGTAGTTTTCCTAACTTAATGTCGGCCTGCAGCCACCGAAACCAAAACGATGCCAACACCGGCAACGCAATACCCAGGCATACCGCCCCCGCCAGGGCGAACAAAATACCGCTCAGCACAAACGACAGCAACGCAAACGGGCTGTTAACCAGCGCCAGATTCAGCTCGCTCGATTCGCTCAACTGCTTCTCAATTTTGTTGAGCGTCGATGGACTAATCACCTGCGATGTAGCGGTAGGGTCGGTATTAAGCTGAAGCTGTCGAACCGATTTATTAATAGCCGCTTTGAGCTGATCCGTGCGGTAGGCCTCGTACCGAAACCAACCCAGCACGGCCAGAGTAAGCACCGAAAACACAGCCAGGGCAATCTTAAACCGCTGGTACCTGCCATGATTTTGCACGGGGTTTTCCTGATACGGTTGTTCGATAAGTCGGTCGTAGGCCGGTTTTAGCAGAATTGACACCATGGCCAGCCCGAACGCAAACGCCCAGGCTTCGTTGGTGTTGCGGATGTTGAGGGCGTAGGCAACAATTTCGTGCGAGATAATGAGGTCGCCCGCCAGAAACGAAATTCCCGCTACTAAAAATAGTAATCCGGCCAGCAGCGAGTAGTCTGGAGCGGCTTTAGTCCGGCGTTCCAGCAGATTGTCGCGGTCCGATTCTACGGCCTGCCGGTCGGCTTCGCGTTGCTTAACCAGTTTGTCTAACCGATCTACCTGACTCTTATGGGTTTGTAAATCCGAAAAGGCGGTTCGGTTCGCTTCGGTGGCTTCGGCTAACTGCCGTTCGGTAGTGGTCAGGTCGGTTCGTTTTTCCTGAATCCGGTCGGTGAGCCAGTCGGTGTTAATCTGACTCGACAGATATCCTTCGTATGTTTCCCGGTTTACTCCCTCCACGCCACTCGTGTAGCCGTGCTGAAAGTCGGGGTTGTTGGTTGGCTCCATAATTAATGATGACTGATGACTGATGACTGATGACTGATAAGACGGGATTAGAGTAATCATTTATCATTCATAATTCATCATTCTTTTCCGTTCGCGCAGGCTGCGGGCGAGTTCAAATTCACTTATAAATACGTTAACAAGCTTGTCGCGCTGGGTGTTCAACAACGCCCGGTGCGCTTTAGCACGATTTAAGGCTGTTAGGATGGGCCACTTCTGGGCCCGAATGGCATCAATTTCGCGGCCAAGTTGCTCAAGCTGGGTTTCCCAGCGTGGCAGGTATTGGGCCTTATCGAGACTCAACTGGCGGTTTTTGCGGATGGTATCCAAGTCGGTTTGCAGGGAAGTGAGTGTACTTAGCAACAGCTTTCCGGCCAGCAGAAACACGAAAAACACAAAGAAAAATAAACTTCCTGCCTGTCCGCCCGACTGTGTTTGCAGGGCCTGAACAAACACAAACACCGCTGCCGCCAACGGCAGGCCCAGTTCCTCAACCAACCGCCGACCCGTTAGCCGGGCGCTTGTTTCGTAGAAGAACGAGGTGCGTCCAAACAAATTGAACATCCCCGCCAGAAACACGCCCACGCCAATCCAGCGATTCGGGAACGCTGGACGCAATGTCTCGTCAATCAGGTAGAAATTACCAATACATACGATCACTGAAAGGAGTAGACCCACGGCGTTCCGTATCAGATTCGTTGCGATGGGTTGCCTGTCGACCAACTCGTTTATCTGATTCTGTACCGTTGCTATACGGCTTTCGCGCTGCCCGATAAACAAATTGAGCTCGCCAATTTTCTCGGTATGCTGATTGATTACCTCCTCAAGCGGCACGGCCTGCTGACCGAAATAAGCCTGGATTTGAGCAATTTTCTCATCAGGCCGCGCATCCGACAGACCAAACAAACTCCCTTCATCCCGCAAATTTTCTTCATCAGCGAGCCAGCCCGGCATCGGTTCTACGGAAATAGCGGTCAGCAAAGCGGTTGGAACCGGCTCATTTTCGGCCAGGTTCGGCAAAACAGGTCCGTCGGAAACCATCGTTGGCAAAGGCGACAGAGTCGTACTCGCTGGCGCAGTTGGTGACGATTCGGCAGAAAACAAGGAACGAAGTCGTTTGGTTAGCGTCATTATCGAAACCCGACGATGGATGGGTTAGCCGGAACAGGTTGTTAGAAGAAAAACGGCTGTAAATACGCAAATAGTGCCCAACTCATGCAAGCCATTCATGAGCAACGGTAGAACGCTGCTCATGAATCTGGTCAGCGTGGCCCAAATATACGCTGGAGAGCGCTCCAGAGCCGTTTCTTTAAGTTCTGGTCAGCTTCGATAGTTGGCAGTGAGTCGGCCATCAGGAACGTGATACCCTCGAACCGAACCGGCGAATAGCGGTCCATCATAATGTCGAGGTTAAGCCGCTCGAAAGGCACCCCAAACGTGATGAAGTGGTTAATGTATTTGCCGCTCAGCAACTCGTTAAAATTCAGATCGCCAACCCCATGCAAATTCAGTAAATCAACGCCGTTAATGTTGAGGTTCACGGCTTTGAGAATTTTTTCCAGGAACAGCAGATTGCTGGGGTCTAGTTCTTCATCGGCCAGCAGCAACACTTTATGGTTAAGTTGCGGCATCCGGGATTGCTGCTGAATGGGCGGCAAAATAGACGGGACGGTTGGTCGCGGAGCAGACTGAGGCAACGGCTCCGGCGACGTAATCAAAACGACAGGTTCCGGCGTAACAGGCAGAAGAATTGGTTCGGGCGGGATGGTATTGACCAGCAAGGCGCCGGTCTCAGCAACGCCTAATCCCGATGATAAGGTGTCCAGTTCGGTCAGTAGGTCCAGACTATTGTCTTCTATAGGCTGCGGTTCCTGCGTTGGAGCAGCCGTAGCCGTTTCGGCCCCCCACGGCTCGCCAGCCAGCCGGAAAAGGGAGTCGCTCTGGTAAAAAGTCTGGTAAAAATTCTTTGCTGACATTAGACTTACTCAAGAGTTTGTTTTGAGAAGTTTTTTGTCATTCCGACCGGGACGCGGAGTCGAAAGGAGGAATGACAAAATAACCTTACCTAAGCCACCACCGCCCGCCGGTGGATAATGGCTTCGCGGTCGGGGCTGGTTGAGATAAAATTGATAGGCAGCCCCAGCGTATCTTCCAGAAAGTACACATACGTAGCCAACTCTGCCGGGACATGGCTGAATGAGCGGATGTTGGTCAGGTCAGCCTGCCAGCCTTTAAAGGATTGATAGACTGGCGTTACGGCCGTGTCGCACAGATCATAGGGCATCTGTTCGGTGGTGGACCCGTCGGGTAGTTCGTAATGCGTACATACCTTAATTTCATCAAAAATATTCAGCACGTCCACCTTCATCATAACTAACTGCGTCACGCCGTTAATCATGATGGCGTATTTCAGGGCGGGTAAATCGAGCCAGCCGCATCGGCGCGGGCGGCCTGTGGTGGCGCCAAATTCGCGTCCTTCCTGCCGGATACGTTCGCCGGTTTCGTCGTAGAGTTCAGTGGGGAAGGGGCCGCTGCCGACGCGGGTGCAGTAGGCTTTGAAAATACCATATACCTCACCAATCTGACGCGGGGCCACGCCCAGACCCGTGCAGGCCCCGGCAGCCATGGTGCTGGAGGAGGTCACAAACGGATACGAACCAAAGTCCAGATCGAGCAATGACCCCTGAGCGCCTTCGGCCAGTACTTTTTTGCCACTTTGCAGGGCGTCGTTTATGGCGTATTCGCTGTCATTCAGTTCAAACTGTTTCATAAACTCCACCGCGCCAAAAAACTCGGTTTCGGCCTGGGGCAATACGGATGCATGATCAAAATTATTCTGTTCCAGAATGACCTTATGGATGGCGACCAGTTTTTCATATTTTGCCCGGAAGTTGGGCGACAGAATATCGCCAACGCGCAACCCCTGCCGGGCCACTTTATCCTGATAGGTGGGGCCAATACCGCGCAGCGTCGAGCCTATTTTCGACTCGCCTTTGGCCTGCTCATAGGCCGCATCCAACAGCCGGTGCGTAGGCAGAATGATAGAGGCTTTGCGCGAAATCTGGAGGTTCCGGGTGATGGCGAGGTTGTATTTGGCCAGCCCGTCGATTTCTTTTTTAAACACAATCGGGTCGAGCACCACGCCATTGCCGATGATGTTGAGAATATCGTCCCGAAAAATACCGGACGGAATCTGGTGCAGCACATGCTTCAACCCATTGAATTCGAGCGTATGACCGGCATTGGGGCCACCCTGAAAGCGGGCCACCACCTGATACTGCGGAGCCAGCACGTCCACAATTTTACCTTTTCCTTCGTCGCCCCACTGGAGGCCTAATAAAACATCGATCATTTTTATTAAAATAAAATTGAGCGTTCGGCTATTCGTTCGCTCTCATTAAAACCAAAGATGAACTCAGTCACCAACCCAATGTCAGAAAGGGGTTCAATTCGATACGTATTCAATTGGAAATGTTCCGACCAAACGTCGATTCTTGGGTCGAAGAAACGGATAAATTCTCTTGCGCTATGCTTTATAGAGCCAATGTCGCTGCCTGTGTTGCAATTGCATAGCCAGCACGAATATGCCAGCTTTTCAATAGTGTTCGTACCTCTATGCTTCAACCTGATGATACGATCTAATTGAGCACTATGCCCCATAAATTTTTCAGCTAACAGACAATACTCACAACGATACCCAGCCCGTTCGGCTACTTTTCGTCGCACCGCATTACTGATGTAATCATTTCCCCTCGACATACTTCCAGGCACGAATTTTAGCCATCCGCATGATATGCTCCATCTCGTTAAAATGGTCAAGCTCACGGCGCTCTTCGGCACTAATCGTGTTGCTTCTTATCAGCGACAATAACTCTTCTAACCGGCGTTGCGATGTCGCAGACGGTTTAAAATTGACAATTTGCTCAGATGTTACACCAGCAGCTATAAACTCAATAAATTCCGCATATGGTATCATAAGCTTAGGCTATTTTCAGATGAACTAATGAATCATGCTGTACTACCTCCGGCCACATCTCCCGGAACGTAAAAGCCTGCGCACCTGGACCTTGTGCATTGAGCTGCTCAAGCCGTTCTTTCGCTTCCTCTACCGTTGGGATATGGCCGGCCGGAACCCACCACAACACCGTCATCATCTGGTCGGGCTTCTCGAACCACTTCCGGCGGTCTTTCATCACGGCGGTGTGCAGACTCTTAAACACAAAGTTCTGCAAGGCTTCTAACGATTCCCAGACCGACATATTCACAATAATTCGCTCATCGTCGAACGGGCGCAGGCTGGTGGCGTCGTTACCATCACCTTTCAGGCGCCAGATAAACCCGTCGCTTTGTTCTGCTAACTGATTAATGGTATCGAGTTGCGCCACAAAATCAACCATAATCGGGTGGTTGATATCGGGAGCCAGCATTCGCGAAATGTTTAACTGAGCAAGCGGCATCGTCAAGGTAAAATGATTAATGTAGAGTGGGGCGCTTATAGATGTAAATTATTCATTACCCATTATTCATTAATTATCCCTCAACGGGCACCTGAACGCCTTGTTCATCTTTCTCCGTCACCTGCCGGTTTTCGCATAAGTCGCGGGCGCAGGAGCCGTAAAAGATTAGCGAGTGGTGCATTACATTGAATTTAAGCATGTCGCCTACCATGTTCTGGATGTTCTGAACGCGGGGGTCGCAGAACTCCATCACCTTGTGGCAGTCCGTGCAAATCAGGTGGTCGTGCTGGCGGTAGCCATATGATTTTTCATACTGCGCCAGGTTGCGGCCAAACTGGTGCTTGGTCACTAAATCGCAGTCAACAAGTACGTCTAAGGTATTATAGACCGTTGCCCGACTAACTCGGTACTTCTTGTTTTTCATCGAGATGTACAACTCGTCCACATCGAAATGGTCCTTTCGGTTATAAATCTCTTCGAGGATGGCGAATCGTTCGGGCGTTTTTCGCAGCCCTTTTCGTTCGAGGTAAGCCCGGAAAATCATTTGGGCTGACTCTAAATTGGTTTGTGTCGGCGCAGGCATAAGACAAAAGTAATGATGAATGATGAATGATGAATGCGGTTTGTAGACCATTCATCATTCATCATTCACGAATCGAACCGCACGACTTCAAATACGCCCTGAACGCGCTCAAGTTTCTGCATCAGGATGTCGAGGTGGGCCGTGTCGTGAACATAAAGCCGGATATTGCCTTCAAAGATACCGTCTTTCGAGTCAATCGCTACGGAGCGCATGTTGATGAGGAGTTCATTGCTGATAACCCGCGTCACATCGTTGATTAAGCCAACCCGGTCGGTGCCCGTAATGCGAAGGCCAGCCAGAAAGGCCAGTTCTTTCTGCGATGTCCATTTGGCCTTAATAATCCGGTTGCCATGATTGGACATCAACTCAACGGCGTTGGGGCAGGTAACCCGGTGAATTTTAATGCCGTCGTTGATGGTTACAAACCCGAAGACGTCGTCGCCCGAAATGGGGTTGCAACATTTGGAGAGCGTGTAGTCGATGCGGTCCATATCCTCGCCAATGAGCAGCATATCTGCATCGACCCGCTCACCATGAATTTTCTTGAGTTCTTTAACAAACGCCTTGGCGTCGGGCAGGGTATCAATGTTGAGTTTGTTGGCGCGGTTTTCTTTGGCTTCCTTGTCCGACTTGAATTTCTTGAGTTCGCCAATGTCGATGTGGCCTTTTCCGATGCGGTAAAAGAAATCGTCGGTGGTTTTGGAGCCAAAATAAGCCCGCAACTGGTTGATAACCTCATTGGTCATTTCCATCCGCAGCAACCGCAACCGCTTATTAACCATCTCGCGGCCATCCGTTACATACCGCTTGTTTTCTTCTTTAATTAAATCTTTAATCTTGGTTCTGGCCTTCGACGTGACCACAAATCGAAGCCAGTCCTCGTTGGGCTTCTGCCGATTTGATGTGATTACTTCCACCTGGTCGCCGTTTTGCAGTACGTAACTGAGGGGCACCAGGGTGTTGTTAACTTTAGCTGCCATGCAGCGCGCCCCAATCTGGGTGTGAATGTCGAAGGCAAAGTCGAGAGCGGTGGCCCCACGCTGCAACACCTGAAGGTCGCCTTTGGGCGTAAACACAAACACTTCTTCGCTGTAGAGATTGCTTCGAAAATCATCGACAAATTCAATGGCCGCTTTTTTGTCGCCACTCCCCGCCGACTCGATCATGTCGCGCACCTGACTAATCCAGGCTTCAATGCCCGCACCAGTCTGCGTATCGTTGCCTTTGTATTTCCAGTGAGCCGCATAGCCTTTTTCGGCAATTTCGTTCATTCGCTCGGTACGAATCTGCACTTCCACCCATTGTCCCAGCCGGCTCATTACGGTAGTATGAAGGGATTCATAGCCGTTGGTGCGCGGAGTACTGATCCAGTCTTTTAACCGATCGGGGTTGGGTTTGTAATGGTCCGTAACAATGGAATAAGCCCGCCAGCAAGCTGCTTTTTCTTCGTCGGGGGGCACATCCAGAATAATCCTGACGGCAAACAAATCATAAATTTCCTCGAACGGTTTTTTTGAATTGTTGAGCTTGGTCCAAATCGAATAAATAGACTTTGGCCGGCCTTTGACAACGTATCTAATGCCTGTTTCGGCAAGGTCTTTTTCAATGGGTTCGATAAACCGACCAATGAACCGGTCGCGGGCCAGTCGGGTTTCGCGTAATTTTTTGGCAATGTCCTTATACGCTTCCGGCTCAACGTGCTTTAAATACAGATCTTCCAACTCCGACTTGATGCTGTAGAGCCCCAGCCGGTGCGCCAGTGGCGCATAAATATAAATCGTTTCGGAGGCAATTCTCAACTGCTTATCGCGGGGCATCGAATCCAGCGTTCGCATGTTGTGCAACCGATCCGCAAGCTTGATCAGAATCACCCGCACATCGTCTGACAGGGTCAGCAGCATTTTGCGGAAGTTCTCCGCCTGCTGCGAGGAACCGTACTCAAAAATGCCGGAAATTTTAGTCAGACCGTCAATAATCCGCGCAACTTTCGGCCCAAAGGCCCGGTCAATATCGGCGATGGTTGCGTCGGTATCTTCAACAACATCGTGCAACAAAGCCGCTACGATGCTGGTCGTTCCTAATCCAATTTCCTCAACGGCAATCTGCGCTACAGCCAGTGGATGATAGATATAAGGTTCTCCTGACCGCCGACGCATGTTTTTATGAGCCTCGGCAGAGGTGTTAAATGCTTTTTTAATCAGTTTGGCATCGTCGCCTTTCAGCATGGGTTTAGCCGCCCGCAACAGTCGCCGGTAGCATTTCAGAATTTCCTGACGCTCCAACTCTAAATCAATGACGGGATCGGCCGGGTTGGCAGGCCGGTCGGGTCGATGCTCGGTGGCATTCATCATAAGGTTCTTTCAGGTAGTAGCCTATCGGTTGTACTCGTACTACCAAGATAACAAAATAATAATCTAAAATTGACCAACGCACGACTAAAAATAAATCCTTCCGGCTATTCGCTTGACGAGTTGGAAAAATTTCGTACTTTTGCACGCCAAATACAATTTTGACTGATTGACCGGGCCGCCGTTGCGGTGATAGAATAATTGAATATCTGACGTATACATTATTCAATCACTCAATCACCGCAACGGCGGCCCGGTCAATCAGTCAAAATTAAATCCTGCGGGCGTGGCGAAATTGGTAGACGTGCCAGACTTAGGATCTGGTGCCGCAAGGCATGGGGGTTCGAGTCCCTCCGCCCGTACTGAATTAATTTTGAATGAGCGAATGAATGAATGAGCGAATAGCCTCCGGCAACATATTCACTAATTCATTCATTCGCTCATTCGCTAATTGGATAAATCAACACAACCGTGGATATTACCTTAGAAAAAGCCAGCGACACCAATGCCTCGCTGAAAATCACGCTGACCCCAGCCGACTATAAACCCGAAGTAGATAAGAAACTGAAAGATTATGGCCGGAAAGTACAACTCAAGGGCTTCCGACCCGGCCATGTACCGGCTTCACTCGTGCAGAAAATGTACGGCAAGGGCATTCTCGTCGATGAAATTAATTCGATGCTGAGCAAAACGGTTAGTGACTATATCCGCGAAAACAAATTGCAGGTTGTGGGCGACCCCGTTCCGAACCGCGAGCAGGCCGAAGCCATCGACTGGGATAACCAAACCGATTTTGCCTTCAGCTATACACTGGGCCTGGCGTCGGAATTTGACATCGATTTCGGTGATCTGCCGAGCCTTACACAGTACGAAATTCAGGCGGGCGATGCAGAAGTAGCGTCAACGATTGCCGATTTGCAGCAACGGTTTCATACCCACGCGCATGGCGAAGAGGTTGGTGAGGGCGATACCATTTATGGCGAACTGAAAGAAATAAACGGGGACTTCTCGGCGAAAACTGCTTTCCCGATGGCGCAGATGGCCGAGGATGCTAAAGGACAGTTCGTTGGTAAGAAAAAAGAGGATGTTATTACGTTTGTGCTGGAACAGGCGTTCCCCGATGAGAAATCCCGCGCCAATGCAACCGGCGTGAAAAAAGATGAAGCCACCGACCTGACCGGCGAATTCACCTTTACCATCGACGACATCACCCGCCATGAACCCGCCGAACTAAACCAGGAGTTTTTTGATAAAGTACTCGGGGTAGGGGCCGTCACCGACGAAGAACAGTTTCGGGTGAAAGTAATTGATGTCATCAAGGGCAACTACAGCCGGGAGTCGGCGCAGTTACTGCGGTTAGACATTGAGAAAACGCTGATCGACAACACGCCGATTTTGCTGCCCGATGAGTTTCTGAAAAACTGGTTGCTGGAAGTAAACGAAGGTAAATTCACACCGGAGCAGATTGACGAACAGTATGACGACTTCACGAAGTCGGTAAAACTCCAGCTTATTAAAAACAAAATTGCCGAAAAAGCCGACATTAAGGTCGAATTTGAGGAGGTAATGGAGGTAACTCGCCAGATGGTTCGCGAACAGTTTGGCTTCATGGGTGGCGAAGATGAGGAGATGAACAAAACCATCGACCGCATTGCCCGCAACTACCTGATGGACGAAAAAAATAAGGGGCAAAATTATACCAGTACCTTCAACCGGGTGTACGACGACAAAGTAATCGAATACGCCAAAACGCAACTGACCACTGTGAATCAGGAAACAACTGCTGATGAGTTTAAGGCATTGGTTGAAAATCGGTAATTGATTCTACAACACCATAAAAAACGGCCCGGTCAATTGCTGACCGGGCCGTTTTTTATGGTGTAACAAATGTATTGGCTTATACGATCTGTATCCAGCCGAACTCGTCGCCGATTTTGCCCGTCCGAAGGTCGGTGAGGTATTGCTTCACCCGAACGGCAAACGAATTTTCGGGTGCAAATTCGGGTAGCATGTAATCTTTGCCGTTGTAGCCGATAAGCGAATAGGGCGAAACAACGACTGCCGTTCCAGCGCCAAAGGCCTCCGTTAACCGCCCGGTTTCGATGCCACTGATCACTTCGTCGATAGACACTAAGCGTTCTTCAACCGGAATGTCCCAGGAGCGGGCAATTTGAAGAATCGTATCGCGGGTAACACCTTTCAGAATTGAGTCCGACGTGGCCGGGGTGATTAATTTGCCATCAATAACGAACATGATATTCATTGTGCCCGACTCTTCAATGTACTTATGCTCGCGGGCATCGGTCCAGATAAGCTGGTCATACCCTTGCTGTTGGGCCAGCAGGGTCGGGTACATCGACCCGGCGTAGTTACCAGCGCATTTGGCATACCCCACACCCCCCGGTGCCGAACGGATGTATTGAGTCTCTACTTTCAGCTTCGGCGGGTTCGTATAATACGCGCCCACCGGGCAGGTGAAGATGCAGAACCGATACGTTTTCGAGGGAGCTACACCCAAAAACGTGTCCGTACCAAACATATAAGGCCGAATGTAAAGCGAACTATCGGGCGTGTCGGGTACCCAATCGGCATCCACACGCAGCAACGCTTCCAGCCCGCCTATGAATACCTCTTCGGGCAGGGTGGCCATGCACATGCGCCGGGCCGACTCATTCATACGCTCAAAGTTATCGTGTGGGCGAAACAGAAGTACCTCGCCAGCCTCATTTTTGAACGCTTTCATGCCTTCAAAAATAGACTGACCGTAATGCAGCGACGACAGAGCAGGGCTTAGCGAGAAATTGTCGAACGGCACAATCATCTGATTTTGCCACTGACCATCCACAAAATCGGCCACGAACATGTGGTCCGAGAAATGTTTTCCGAAAGGCAGATGGTTAAAATCTACCTCCTGAAGGCGGGAGCGTTCCGCTTTCCGCAGTTCAATTTGCAATACGTCCGTCGTCATAACAGCTTGTGGTTAATGAGTTAGCCCATGAAATAGAGGCTGCGACAAAGCTAAAAAATAAGATTGAGTAAGTTTAGTTGTCAAGACAACTTTTTTTTTCAGACATACGCCATATCTTGGAGATATGGCGTATGTCTGAAAAAAAGTCACACTCTCGGTTTCCAGGCTACTTCCTCTGCGTTCAATTCCTGTGCCATTTTTCGGCTTAGTACAAATAAATAGTCTGACAATCGGTTGAGGTATTGTATCACCAACTCATCCACGACGGCCTCATTGGTTAAGGCAACTACCAGGCGTTCGGCCCGGCGGCAAACGGTGCGGGCGAGGTGACAGAACGAAACGGCCTGATGCCCGCCTGGCAGGATAAAAGCCCGCAGTTCGGGTAACTCAGTGTCCATTGCATCCATTGCCTGTTCGAGTAGCAGAACGTCGTCTGGATGAATAACCGGCATTGCCCGCCCGGGCGCCTTCCCGGAGTCGGTTGCCAGTTCGGCCCCAACTGTAAAGAGCCGGTCCTGGATTCCGTTCAGCAACTCCCTGCGGCTGGCATTGACCGGCTGGTCGTGCACTAAACCAATCCACGAGTTAAGTTCATCTACGGTTCCATACGCATCAATTCGTAAATCGGCTTTGCTGACCCGTCGCCCGCCGATGAGTGCCGTTTGGCCTTTGTCGCCTGTTTTTGTGTATATTTTCATCGCTGTACTTAAACCAAACTGCTTAACAAACGGCTAAACTAACGGATTTCACCCATTCGGGCCGTACCTTTGTGCCCTACAAGTAAAGTCGTTAGTCATTAGTCGTTAGCCATCAGCGTGGGAGAAACTTTCGCGTTAACCACCGACGCCTGACGACTAACAACTGACGACAAATCAATGAAAACCGGTATTTTTCTCGTCCGTATATGGCGCATTTTGTCCATTCTCGGTTTGTTATTCGCGTTGTTTAACAGTTATATCTCGTTTCCCGACAATGTCATCGTTCGCTTTGATGCGTTGAATCAACCTGTTCAGACGATTGACCGCGAAACAATTTTTTACATTGCCGTCGCTATTTTTCTCGTCAACGTTACGGTCATTAACGCGCTGACAAAATTATTCCTCCGTGTGCCAACCGCCCAGATTCCTGTGCCAAATCAGGCCGTTTGGGCAGCGCACCGCCCGCAACTGAACGAAATCTTTACGACCTGGTTCAGCGCACTCATGGCGGCCGTCAACACGGTGCTCGCCCTGGGGCTAATGGTCCTGTCGTTTCTGAATCGTTCCGACCGACCGATTCGGGAAATTGAATTCACCTGGTTGTTGCCACTCACGACCGCAATCTTAATGGCGGTGCTGGTGGCTTTACCTATTCGTTTGTTTATGAAACCCAGTGATGATGACTGAAACGAATGAATTGGTACTGAGTCAGTTCCACTACGATTTGCCCGACGACCGCATTGCCCGTTTCCCCTTAGCCCAACGCGACGCGTCGAAGTTGCTGGTTTATCAAAACAGCCAGATTCGCCATGAGCAATTTACCCGCCTGGCCGACCTGCTTCCATCAAATAGTTTTCTGGTCTTTAACAATACGAAGGTCATCCCGGCGCGGCTGCATTTCACGAAACCAACCGGGGCGGTTATCGAACTGTTTTTGCTCAGCCCATATCCGCCTGAACAGCCGATCAGCTTGGCAATGGAAGCCACCGGTTCTGCCGTCTGGCAGGGCATGATTGGCAATCGAAAACGATGGAAACCCAACGAAACACTGGAAACGACGCTTGCCGGAACCATTACCCTCATCGCCACCTGGTTCGATTATGAGCAATCGGCCGTTCATTTAAGCTGGCAACCAGCCGACCTGACCTTTGCCCAACTTATTCAGCACGCAGGCGAAATTCCCCTGCCACCTTACCTCAAACGCGATGCCACTGCTGCCGACCGGGAAACTTACCAAACTGTTTATTCAAAACAGGAGGGAGCCGTAGCCGCGCCCACCGCTGGCCTGCATTTCACGCCCGCCATGCTCGATTCTCTTGCCAGACGAGGAGTTAAGCAGGAATATCTGACACTTCACGTCGGGGCGGGCACGTTTCAGCCCATTAAAACCGATGATGTTCGGCAGCATCACATGCATACCGAGCAGGTCGTGTACACACAGGCAAATTTACGCAATCTGCTTGCCTGCGTAGACGATGTGATTGCCGTTGGCACAACATCCATGCGGGCGTTGGAAAGTTTGTATTGGATAGGAGCGAGGCTACTTCATAATGACCCTGACCCATTCCATCTCGACCAGCATTACGCCTATCAACTTCCTGCCAATCAGCAGCCCGAGGTAAAGTTGTCTCTAACCACCGTGTTGACTTATCTGGTTGATATGAAACAGGAGTCGATTATAGCGCATACGGGCATCTACATTATGCCCGGCTATTCCTTTAAACTATGTAAAGGTATTATCACGAACTTCCATCAGCCTGGCTCAACCTTAATTTTATTAATTGCCGCTTTGATCGGCAACGATTGGAAGCGGGTGTATGAAGAAGCCTTACAAAATGATTACCGTTTCCTGAGTTACGGTGATTCATCGCTGCTTTTGCCAAATCTAAAGAGTGAAAAAATGTAAGAGTGAAAAATTGGCCGGATGGTTTTCGCTCTTTCACTCTTTCACTCTTTTCACTCTTTAAAAATGCTCTTTATGAATTTCATCGAAGAACTTCGCTGGCGTGGCATGTTGAACGACATGACGCCTGGCACTGAAGAACAACTTCAGAAAGAACTGACGGCAGGCTATATTGGCTTCGACCCAACAGCGGCATCGCTTCATATTGGTAACCTCGCCACCATCATGCTGCTGGTGCATTTACAACGAGCCGGTCACAAACCGTTTGCGCTGGTTGGTGGCGCTACAGGCATGATCGGCGACCCATCGGGCAAAGCCGCCGAACGGGAATTCCTATCCGAAGAGACGTTGCGCCGAAATCAGGAAGGTATTCGCCAGCAATTGGCCAAATTTCTTGACTTCGATTGCGGAGCCAATTCTGCTGAAATGGTCAATAATTACGACTGGTTCCGGGAAATCTCATTTCTCGGTTTTCTGCGCGAAGCAGGCAAGCACATCACGGTCAACTACATGATAGCGAAGGATTCGGTTAAAAAACGGCTCGAAACAGGGATTTCCTTTACCGAATTCTCCTACCAGTTGTTGCAGGGCTATGATTTCTACTGGCTCTACAAAAACAAGCATGTAAGGCTACAGATGGGGGGCGCTGACCAATGGGGCAATATCACAACCGGAACCGAATTGATTCGCCGAAAAGAAGTGGGCGCGGTGGATAGTCAGGAAGGAGGGCATCAGGCGTTCGCCCTAACAACGCCCCTCGTAACTAAAGCCGACGGCACCAAATTCGGAAAATCCGAAAGCGGTAATGTCTGGCTCGACCCAGCCATGACCTCGCCCTACCAATTTTACCAGTTCTGGCTCAACACCGCCGATGCCGACTGCCCCCGCCTGATTCGGGTGTTCACGCTCCTGACGCACGAAGAAATTGACGAAGTAGAACGTCAGCACAATGAGACACCTCATCTGCGACTCCTGCAAAAAGCGATTGCTAAAGAAGTAACGATACGCGTTCACTCACAGGCAGGCTACGATTTGGCGGTAAAAGCGTCCGATGTGCTGTTTGGGAAAGCCACACTCGACACCCTGCGGTCAATTCAAATCCACGAGTTCGATATTATTTTTGACGGTGTCCCACAAACGGAAATTACTGCTGATGAATTAGCCAATAGTAAAGACATTACGGATTTATTATCAGTTACCAGCCGGGGCGAAGTATATGCGTCTAAGGGCGAAGCCCGGCGTGCCATCACGCAAAACGCGGTCAGCATCAACAAAACGAAAGTAGGCGATCCTACTGCTTCCGTAGATTTAGAATGGCTTCAGAACCGTTATGTCCTCGTGTCTAAGGGTAAGAAAAATCATTTATTGAAAAAAGTTTGAAAATTTCACCGGCTCTAAGTAGCTGACAATTGGTCACTTACCAAATAAGCTTTGGCAGGTGACCATTTATTTTGGCATATGGTCTTGACAAGCTGTGGGGCAATGGCTACCTTTGCAGTCCCAAATCAGGGAAAACAGGCAGATAAACAAGACTAAGCCCTTGTCTGTCAGGGGGTTAGGGTAACA